>JALSPL010000058.1 GCA_026985975.1 Anaerolineae bacterium
TCGGGAACAGGCGGGCCTGGACGCCACCATGCTTTTTTTGGCCGCCATCGCCATCTCCGTGCCATCGCTTTTCAACGCCGCCATCGAACCCAATGCGGTCAGCGTCGAGTGGCTCAGCGTGGCCACCGCGGTGGTGATGCTGGGCATCTACGCATTATCCATCGGCTACATGTTGTTCGGGCGCAAGACGAAAGCCGGAGAAGCCGGGCCCGATGCGCCGCCCGAGCACAGCGGGCCGCACTGGAGCCTGTCTCTTTCGCTGGGCGTGCTGACTGCATTCGTGGCCGCCATCGCCCTGTTCAGCGAGTTTCTGGTGGGAGCGGTGGAGCCGGTCACCGAGCAGATCGGGTTCAGCGCCTCTTTTGTGGGCATTATCCTCATCCCCATCATCGGCAATGTGGCCGAGCACGTGGTGGCGGTGGAGGTTGCCCTGAAAAATCACATCGAGCTCAGCCTGAATATCGCTCTGGGCTCCAGTTTGCAGATCGCTCTATTCGTGGCCCCGCTGCTGGTGCTGATTTCTCCGCTGCTGGGTGACCCCTTCGTGCTGGAATTCAACGCATTCGAGCTTGTCGCCCTGATTTCGGCCTCGGTCATCGGCGCCCTGGTCGCTATCGACGGTAAATCCAACTGGTTGGAGGGCTCCATGCTGCTGGCTGTCTACCTCATCCTGGGCATCGCCTTTTTCTTCCTGCCAGGCATGATTTGAGCTCCTTGCGAGTTTCATCAAATCATCAAAAAAGGATAGAATTAGCGGTTGTCATGGCATGAACGCCGATGACTCATTATCCTTTTCATGGAGTTTTCTCTGTTGATCGCCCGAATCGCCGCCCGAACATCCGTCAATCCCAAAGAGCTTGAGCGCTTTATCAAATTCGCCATCGTGGGCGCTGTCGGCGCGGTGGTGGATTTCACCGTGCTCAATATCATGAAGATCATCTTCGAGCGCATGGGATTGGGCGTGGGCTGGAGCATCGGTCTCGACCCGCAGCAGATCCAGCTTATTGCCGCCAACGCCATCTCTTTTTCCACGGCTGTGGTCAGCAATTTCACCTGGAATCGACTGTGGACCTTTCCTGAATCGCGAGAAAGGCCCGTCGGCAGCCAGTTGGCCCAATTCGCCACAGTCAATGTCATCGGTCTGGTGATCAACACGGTGATTTTGGTGTTGATGGATACGTTTGTGTTCAGTCATTTCGTCAGTGATCGGCTGAGTTACAATCTGGCCAAAGCCTTCGCTATTGGCGTGGTGTTGTTCTGGAACTTCGGCGTCAACCGCATCTGGACGTATAAGGGGATCGAGTAGGCCGCTTTTTCGTTGTATTCCAAAAAATGAAATTCAGGCAGCTTTACTTTCTGCATCAAACGTCAACCGTAAAACGTCAAAGCCATACGGCGCAACCCGACGTTTTACGTTTTACGTTTGACGTAATGGAGAGGCCGAGACTTGATTCTCTCGTGCTCCGGGATGTGGGCGTGTCCGCACCATGAAGATCGCCATCGACTACACGCCCGCGGCGCTGCAAGGCGCCGGCATTGGCCGCTACACCCGCGGTCTGGTGGACGCACTGTTGCCATTGCTGGGGGCCAGGGATGAGGTGACGCTGCTCTATCCGCGCGGCGCTGCGCCCTTTGCCCGCCGCAACTGGCCCGATGGCGTGCGCATCAAACATTTGCCCCTGCCCGATCGCTATCAGACCATCCTCTGGCATCGGCTGCGGCTGCCTGCGCCCATCGAGTGGCTGGTGGGGGATGTGGACATCTTTCACGCCCCCAACTTTCTGCTGCCTCCCGTCCGCCGCGCCCAAACCCTGCTCACCATTCACGATCTCGCGTTTCTGGTGCGACCCGAGTACGCCTGGCCCGATCTTCGGCGGTTTTTGGAAAAAGCCGCACCCCGCTCCATCGCCCGGGCCGATCACATCCTGGCCGATTCCGAGGCCAGCAAGCAAGACGCCATGCGGTTGTTTCATCTGCCGCCGGAACGGGTGACGGTGGTGGGCGCGGGCGTGGCGTCCCGATTTCGGCCCATGGCGCCGGAGGAGACCGCGGGCGTGCGGGTGAAGTACGGCCTGGATCGGCCCTTCGTGTTCAGCGTCAGCACCCTGGAGCCGCGCAAGAATTTCGACGGCCTGATTCGGGCCTTTGCCCGCGCCCGGCGCAAAGCGAATCTGCCCCATCATCTGGTCATCGCTGGCGGCAAAGGCTGGATGTACGAGTCAATTTTCGCTGCGGTCGAGGAGGAGAACGCAGGGGAGTTTGTGCACTTCCCGGGCTTCGTCCCGGACGTTGATCTGCCAGCGTTGTACAATCTGGCCGATCTCTTCGCGTTTCCCAGCCATTACGAGGGTTTTGGCCTGCCCCTGCTGGAGGCCCTGGCCTGCGGAACGCCCGCCCTGGCCACCGACGTCAGCAGTCTGCCCGAGATCGCAGGCGACGCCGCCATGCTCATCCCCGCCGACGATCACGAGGCCCTGGTCGCGGGCCTGGTGCGCCTGCTGACGGACGCCGACGCGCGGGCGGAACTGCGCGCCCGCGGGCCAGCCCGCGCCGCCCGCTTCACCTGGGACGCAGCCGCGCGACGGCTGCTGAACGCGTATTCGTTTTTGAAACGCTTTTACTGATTCTCCTTACCTTGACGTCTGGTCCTGGTTTGGGTATGATGGCAGCAGAAAGGACGTTCTCTTGTATGTGTATCATGGCTAACACCTATTCCCTTCCTCAGCCTCCACTTATTCCCCCTGTTGCCAGCGAGAAATCCGTTGTTTATCATGGGGACGCCTATGAGACCCTCAGCCGGCTGCCTTCTGATTATTTCCAGACAGCGGTCACCTCTCCTCCTTATTGGGGGTTGCGAGATTATGGAGCAGAAGGGCAGGTTGGCTCGGAGGAGAAACTGGATGACTATATCGCAAATCTTGTCCAGGTTTTTTCCGAGCTAAAGCGCGTCCTCAAAGATGATGGCACCTTGTGGTTGAATCTGGGGGATAGTTACACCAGCGGCGGGCGAAAAAGGCGGGCGCCTGATAAAAAAAATCCTGCTCGGGCCATGTCTTATCGCTCTCCCACGCCTCAAGGACTCAAGCCCAAAGACCTGATTGGCGTCCCCTGGCGAGTGGCCTTCGCGTTGCAGCAGGATGGTTGGTATCTGCGTAGTGAGATCATCTGGCACAAGACGAACCCTCATCCTGAAAGCGTCAAGGATCGGCCAACGCGAGCGCATGAAACCATTTTTTTGCTTACGAAATCTGAAAAATACTACTATGATTATCGGGCTATTATGGAGCCTGCGCATAATGGGGATTTGAGGAACAAGCGTAGCGTCTGGACTGTGACGAGTGAACCGCTGAAGGATGCGCATTTTGCCACCTTCCCCACAAAATTAATCCGCCCCTGCATTCTGGCTGGCAGCCGCCCCGGCGACTTCGTGCTGGACCCTTTTTTTGGCTCCGGCACAACTGGCTTGGTTGCTGCGCTCAATGATCGTTATTTCGTCGGAATCGAATTGCAATCCGCCTATATCCAGATTGCACGAGTGCGCCTGGCAAGATATGGCATCTCTTTTCGCGAAGAAAGAATTGCATGACTTCATGGAGTCCTTTTGATGGATGACTTTCCGGTTTTGATACCGACATTGCAAATTGGCTTTTTTCAGCGTTTGCAAGAGGCCAAAAAGCAATATTTGCTTCCGGCGCTCTTTGAACAGGTTGGGAAGTTGGATATAGGTCTTTTGGATCAGCAATTGCTCGAATTTGCAGGCAATGACAGATTGGCGTTTGTGGCGCGCCATGGGTTACGTGGAGAATTGATCTTTCCTATCCCTTATGTGTTGAGTGAAAATCCGGCCTTATTGGGCTACTACCGATTATTTTTGGGATTTTCTCAAAAGGAATTTTATCGAGGCGTTTTCAGTAAATTCAAACGCATGGAGGAAAAAGGACAGCTCAGTGACGCTACCTCTCGCTTGCTTCCGCTTCTTTGTCGCAGTTTGATTGAAAGTGCATGGATATTGATTCAGGGCATCCCGGAATTGACGGAACAGTCACTCAATGAGCTCTCCCTGCTAACATTGGGACCCCAGTTCAGAGGTTCTCGGAACGTGAATCTGGGGGCGGAGGCGATTCAGATTGTTTTTACTTTGATCAAGGCGATTGTTTCTCCTGCCATTATTGAAGAGGGGAAGGATTTTCTGTTGATTAAAAGCGCCGCCGTTCGAATTTATAGGATTGCATTTGCCCCAGATCCCGATATCGCCATTAGTCAGATGTTGGAATCGGGCGCTGTTCGTAACCGAATTGCGATTGAAGTGAAAGGCGGCACAGATTTTTCAAATATCCATAATCGATTGGGCGAGGCTGAGAAGAGTCATCAGAAGGCCAGGTCTGCTGGATTCACCGAATTCTGGACAGTCATCAATGTGCGAGATATTGATGACGCCCGTTGGCGGCAGGAGACCCCAACGACAACAGAGCTTTTCTATTTATCTCAGCTCAGTGATTCCCATAGCCCAGGTTATCAACAATTTCGGGAATACCTTATCGCTGAACTCGGCATCTAGCCGTCGTTGATCATGTCTCGACATCGTCGTTGGTTGGTTTTCACCCTCACCATCTTCGCCCTGCTGTTTCTGGCCATGGGCTACTGGGGGCGTTGGGTTGCGCATCCGGCCGCGGGGTTGAATGTCTTGGGCGTGGATCTGCCCGAGTACGTCAAATTCGTGCCCGAGGCCCGCTACGGCGTCATTCCCATCAATCGCCTGGTCTTCTTTGCCGTTCCCGTGTCGCTGGCCCTGGGCCTGATTCTCTTCGCCAGCATGAGGATGCCGGTCTTGGTGTGGCTTCGGGGCCTGGCCGGGCTGCTGGCCGTCCCGGTGGCGCTCTCTATGCTGCCACCCGCCTGGACGCCCGGCCTGCTGATGACGCCGGAGTTTCGGGCGCAGACGCTGACCATCATGGCGCTGATAGCCGCCGCTTTTCTCATTCCCCTGTGGAAACAACTCCTGCCCGACTGGCTGCGG
>JALSPL010000059.1 GCA_026985975.1 Anaerolineae bacterium
GATTGACGAATGTTGACGAAAATAGACGATTTTCTTCGTCAATCTTCGTCTTTTCGTCTATTTTCGTCGGCATCTTAGGGCGACAGAGGCTTCTGACAAGCTGCACCCCCTGAAATCCAAAAGAGCCTGATTATTTTTTGCAAGGGGTGGAATTCAAATTCATTATACCCGACCAGACCCTTATTTTCTTAAAACGAGTCTGCCTCCTCGCCAGCCCTGGCAATGTAACTCCCTTTGCACTGTGTCTTGATATCCGCTAGAATAATCCTTATGGAAAAGCTCAAGCCTCTTGTTTCCCGACATTGGTTGTTCGCCCTGGCCGGCGTCATGTGGACCGGCGTGGGGGTGATGTTGATGTGGCGGGCCTGGATATGGCTTTCCGCCATGAAGCCTGCCTGGGCCATGGGCATTGCGCTGGCGGGCGTTATCATCGCCATTGGCTTCTATTACTTCATGTTCACCAAAACCGTGGCGAAAAATATCCGGCGTCTCTGCGGATTGCCTGATCCGGTGGGGGTTTTGGCCTTCAATTCGCCCAAAGGCTACATCCTCATCATCTTTATGATCAGCATGGGCGTCGCCTTGCGTCACTCCCCCCTCGATCGACGAATTCTGGCTCTGATTTACGCCGGGATGGGCGGGGCGCTGTTTCTGGCCAGCCTGCATTTCTATCGCCAGTTTCATATCGTGCGGGTGCAGAAACGTCCTTGCGACGAGTCGTCGGGCCGGTAGTCGATACAGCAATCTGAAACGTTGTTGATGGCCGGGGAGGGAGAAGCATTGGCGGGAATGCCGATGTCGTTTTATAATCACAGCATGAAACGTTTGCTCCTGGCGTCTGTTTTATTGCTCTTGCTGCTGGCCGCATGTGCGCCCGCGCCCACGGCCGCGCCCGAACCCACAGCCACGCCCGTCCCGGCTGTTCCCATCGCCCCGGCCACGCCCGTGGCGCCCACCCTCACTCTGTGGCTGCCCGACTGGATGGCGCTGCCCGACGCCGCGGGCGCTGATAGCCTGAACGAGATCATCGCCGCTTTCGAAAAGGAGAAAGGCGTTCAGGTGAGCATCATTCCCAAACTGCCTCGCGGCAAAGGCGGTTTGCTGGATGCTTTGCGCACTACCAAGCCCGTGGCCCCCTCCGTCCTGCCCGACATCATCGCCTTACCCTTTCAGGACATCCCCGCGGCGGCGCAGGATGACCTTTTGCAGCCATTGGATGACTTATTTCCTGCGCAAATCCTGGATGATCTGTATCCCTTCGCCCGTCAGGCCAGTCAAGTCGAAGACGCCTGGATGGCCATGCCCTTCGCCGCTGATTTCGAGCACATTTCTTTTCAACCTGCCGCGCTTTCCGATCCTCCCGTTAATTGGGAAATCGTCCTCTCATCCCGAAGCAAATATGCTTTTCCCGCCGGAGGAACGGATAGCGCCTGGACAGATGCGCTGCTGCTGCATTATCTCAGCGCCGTGCCCGCAGGAGAAAAGGCTGATCGCAACAAGCAAGCATTGCGGCGGCAGTTGAATTTCTACGAGGCGCTTTATCGGCAGGGACAAGTGGATGAATCGATATTGCAGATCAACAGCCCGGACGGCTCCTGGGAGCAGGCCCTACAAGGCGCCGTGATCCTGGCTGAAACCACCGCCAAACTGTGGCTGGGCCAGCGGGGCGACGCTACTTTCTTGCGATTTGGTCCCATCCCCTCTTCCGACAGCCAGTCCCGATACCTGATTCATGGCTGGGCCTACGCCATTATCACCGCCGATGAGACCCATCAGGCCCTGGCCGTCGATCTCATCAACCGGCTGGTGGCGGCCCAGACGCTCTCCGATTGGAGCAGACAGGCGCACGCACTCCCCGCCCGTCGCTCCTCTCTGCAGCAATGGCCGCGGGATGATTATCGCGATTTCGCCAACGAAGCGCTGGAAAAGGGGTTTTTGACGCCCGAATTCACCCGGGACGAGGCGATGACGCGTAGCGTCCGCCAGGCGGTGCGGGCGGTGCTTTCGGGCGAGATGACGGCTGACGACGCCTGGAATCAGGCTGTGGCCAACTGGTAATCGCATTCAAATATCGGCGCTATCCTGGATGGGAATCGACAAATCATGGGATGAAGAGGCGATGGCCGCGCGGGTCAGGTTCGTTTCGGTGCGAGAACGATAGCGGGCGATCTCCTGCAAGCGCAGGCTGACGCTGCGACCATTGTCGGGCAGCGAAAAGCGCATGGCGTGGGCGCGTTGCAACCAATCCTCCGCCTGATCATACTCGCCATTTTCCAGCAACAATCGTCCCAACACAGCCATGCTGCACACATCCATTGGATTCGCTTTCAGTTTGCGTTGCAGATTCGCCATCATCCGATCATCTTTGTCGCTCCAGGGCAGACGCACGCCCACATCGAAAATGATGTCTGTCAGGGTGTACGACGCGCTCATCTCGGCCCGATGACGCACCACCGCCCGGGAGCGGGGGATGATCATATCCAGCTCCCGCACGATGCGGGCGTGAAGGATGGCCTGGACGAAATCGATTTCCGAGTAAACGATCACCTCGCCGCCCGGCTCGATGACCACATCCAGCCATTGTTCGCTTTCGGTGGTGGTCAGCTTGATCAGCATCACCGGCACGCTCGAACCATTGTGGATGCGAATAACGTCATCCATGGCCGTCACCTTCAGTCCGGCGAGCTGTCGGGCCTCCTCGCGATTGACGGGGATGCGCTCCTGACAGGGGAATTGCACATCCAGGATCTCCAGAAAATCGGCGGAGTAGTCCTTGAACACGCCTACATGCTCATGGATCACGTCCTCCTCCACCATCTCGAACACAACCTTGCTTCCCACCAGTCTTTCCAGCAAAGGGTCCGCCTTGTGCCCGATTTGGCCCAGGGCGGCGCTTCCCAGTTTTTGGAGATGCGATTCGCTGGCGTCACCCACAAGCTGTCCCACCGGTTTACGGGCGCGGCCAATGGCCATGCCTATGACTTCATTCAACGATTCGGAGGCGTTGCTGACGAAAATGCGGGTTTTGCGCAGCATTCGTCGGAAAATGTTGGGGTGAAAAGCCCTTTTTATGGCCCTGGCGCGCTGTTCCGTCCGTTCTGGACTGAGTTCATCGGCGTAGCGAAAGATAGTTTGGATTGTGGCGAATTCATCGTCATAGAGCAGATAGCTGGTTTCCAAATGACTGTCATCCTGCACCGCGTTTCTATAGTGCATCTCGATGCCTGTGGGGAGCGTTTCCATCACGCCCCACACCCGACGGCCATTGTTCAGTTCCAGCGTAACGTGGAAACCGTTGAAAGAGGCGAGGCAGGCGTCTCTGCGGCGGAAACGCAGCCAGGCTGCAAGCAGTGATGAAATAAAGATGACCCCAATCGTGGCAATGAATCCCCAATCGATGATCATAAACTCCTCCAGACGTGTGGCATGATGTGTGATGATGTTTCCTTTGTCCTGACAGAACAGCTATACTATAATCAGAAAACGCTTCTAAAACGATCCAATGGACAATTGATCGGTTCAGTTATCAATAAACTTCGGTATTTTTTCTTATGGAACGACTTTATACGCCGTGGCGATGGGATTACATGGTGAATCCCAAGCCGGATCACTGCCCTTTCTGTGACTATCTGACGCAGGATCCAGGCCATGATCCTGAGAACTTTCTCCTGTTTCGGGCGCCGCATACATTCATTGTGCTCAACCGCTATCCTTATTCCAACGGGCATCTCATGGTTCTGCCCAACGAGCATGTGAGCACGCTGGCTGCGTTGTCGGATGAAACGCAATTCGAGTTGATAAAGCTCACCACTTATTGCACCCGGATTTTGGGGCAGGCTTATCATCCTCATGGCTTCAATGTGGGCATCAATATCGGCAAAGCTGCGGGTGCGGGCATGGAGGCGCATTTGCACATTCACATCGTGCCGCGCTGGCAGGGCGACACCAACTTCATGCCCGTCATCGCCAAGACCAAAGTCATGCCCGAAACCCTGGACAGCGTCTACACCCGCCTGAAGCGCGTCATGAAAGAAATGCCGCCGCCTGTTTTTGACGAATAATCGGTTGTTATATCCAAACGCTTTCTTCCTCCTTCCCCTCACAATCTAACGCAAAGGAGCTTTGACAAATGGATCTGCATCTCAATGAAGAGCATGTCATGATTCGGGACGCCGCCCGGGATTTCGCCCAGAATGAGATCGCGCCGGTGGCCGCGCATTATGATGAGACGGGTGAATTTCCGCTGCCGATTATCAAGATGATGGGAGAAATGGGGTTTATGGGCATCGAGATGCCCGAGGAGTACGGCGGCGCCGGCATGGACACCATCGCCTACATCCTGGCCATGGAGGAGATCGCCAAGGCCGATGTGGCCACCTCGACGATTATGTCGGTGAACAACTCGCTCTATTGTCACGGCATCTACACCTTTGGCACAGAAGAGCAGCGTCAAACATGGATTACGCCCATCACCACGGGCGAGCAGATCGGCGCCTACGCCCTCACCGAGCCCATGTCCGGCTCGGACGCAGGCACCATGCGCACCCGCGCCGCGCTCAGCGAGGATGGGACTTATTACACCATCAACGGCATCAAATCATGGATCACCTCGGGCCCGGTGGCGAACCGCCTGGTGCTCTTTGCCGTCACCGATCCCGACGCCAGGCCCAAACACCGCGGCGTCACCGCTTTTCTCATCGACACCAGCCAGCCCGGATTCACCGCGGGCAAGGAGGAGCCCAAGCTGGGCATTCGCGCCTCGGCCACCTGCGAGATCATGTTCGATGATTACAAATGTCCGGCCGAAAACGTGCTGGGCAAGCCGGGCCAGGGCTTCAAAATCGCCATGACCGTGTTGGACGCCGGGCGCATCGGCATCGCCAGTCAGGCACTGGGCGTGGCCGAGGCCGCGTATGAGGCCAGCGTGCAATACGCCCGAGAGCGCATCGCCTTCGGGCATCCCATCGGTGAATTTCAGATGATCCAGCAGAAGATCGCGGACATGAAGACCCGCATC
>JALSPL010000060.1 GCA_026985975.1 Anaerolineae bacterium
CTTTTGATCCCATCGAAATAGTCCACAGCCCCACTTCTTCCCAGTCCGCGCCCAGCCCCAAACAAAGCCGGGGCTGCGGCGCTTATATTGGGCTTGCCATTCTGGTGCTGGCCATCGCAGCCGCAGTCTATTTCCTGGCGCCGCGTCTTTTTCCCGGCCAATTCGGCCCGGCCGCGGCCACGCCCGAACCAGATGTCATCACCATCGAGGAAATAGCGCCGCTGGCAGAGTTGGCCACGGTGCACTACAAAAGCGTCGCCGACATCACCCGGGAACGCGTGCCCGACAACATTCTCAAGCATCTGGGCGCCAGGGAACAGATTGTGATGCTGGTGTATGGCGATGTGAAAGCGGGCTTTGATCTCAGCCAGTTGGACGAAGAGAGCTTGTGGACCGATGGCAAGCGGGTGCAACTCGTTCTACCTCCGCCCAAAATCCTCTCATCCTCAATTGATTTCGATCGCACCCGCATTGTGGCCTACGATCGCACATTTTTTCTGCCCAACGATCCAGAGCTCGAAAAAGAAACCCTGGGTGACGCCAAAGAGAAAATTGTGCAATCAGCTATTGATTCGGGCATCCTGGAAACAGCCCGCCAATATGGCGTGACCTTTTTCGAAAACTACCTCCGGGCCTTGGGGTTTGACGAGGTGCGAGTTATCGTTCAGTAACGCTCTTCATGACGCCGGCGGCTCAGGCGCTGGGCCTGCCAACCGACTGCTATTCTCTCTCCTGCCAGTCGCAGCTGGGGCGGGATGAATAGCTGAAATCCTACGCCGCGGATGTATTGCCCCGCCTGGCTGTGGTCACCCCCGCCTTCACCGTCGAGTTGTAACATGATCTCCCTATTCATCCCCTTTCAATAATGATACGGTAGCGATGAACATGCTTCTGGGACATGAAAAAAGGCGCTGGGGACGCCAGCGCCTGGAGAAATGGGGAAGGGGGGAGGGTTAGCGCATCGCCGCGCCTGTGGGGAAGCTCCCCGCCTGATTCGTCATATCCTGCGAGCCGTGGTCGCCCGCGTCTTCGATGTTTTTATCCACCAAAGGTTTCAGGAAGAAGGGGCCGGGGGCGGTGTCCGGTTCCGGTTCGATGGTGATGACCGCCGCGTAACCAGAAGTCAGGTCAATGGCCGGGTCGATGAAATCCTGACCGGGGAAGGCGGGCCCGGGATTGGGACCGGCTGTGGGCCCGTTGCCGTCGCTGTCCGCCATGTCGCCCGACGCGAAGCGTCCGGTGGAGATGGGGCCATCGGGACCGACCACCCAGCCTTCGTAAACCCAGCTTTCGGGGAGGGCGGGCAGGGAGAGGGCGGGCCACCAGATGCCTTTGCGATAGTCCTCTGCGCCCATCTTGCTGGAGGGAGCGCCCAAAATGTAGGAGCCGGTGACGTCGGTGAAATCTGCGCCCAAAGCCAACGGATGGGCCACGGTGAGTGTGGCGCTGTCGCTATCGAAGTTGCCGCCGATGAGGTGGATGGCGCTGGGAGCGGGGTCAGAATCAGGTGAGGGCTCGATGGTGAGAACGAAGGCCGTGGCGTTTTTCAGAGCATGAGCGTCCACCTGGAAATCAGCGGCGCTGGCCATGCCCTTGTCATCCACTGTGAAGACGCCGGTGCTGACCGGTTTGCCGTCGACGATGATCCAGCCTTCATAGGCCCAGCCTTCGCCCGGATTCGCCAGCCCCTGGAAGGAAAGGGAGAGTTGCGCATTCTCCATCATGGCGTCATCTTTCATATCGCCTTCTTTGGCCATGTCATCATCTTTGGCCATATCGCCATCCTTGCTCATGCTATCATCATTTTTCGCCATGTCATCGTCCTTCGCCATGTCATCGTCCTTCGCCATGTCATCGTCCTTCGCCATGCTGTCGTCCTTCGCCATGCTGTCGTCCTTCGCCATGCTGTCGTCCTTTTTCATGTCTTCATCAGCCATGGCGCCTTCTTTCTTCATGCTATCATCCTTTTTCATGTCATCTTTAGCCATGTCGCCTTCTTTTTGCATCTCATCCCCTTTCTTCATGTCATCCTGCATAGCGTCGCTCTTTGCCATGGCTTCGGTAGTGACGGTGGGGGCGGGGGTTTTTGCCTGAGAGCAAGCTGAGATGACGAAAATCGCCATCAATAGTACAATAATTGTCAGAAAACTTTTTTTCACGATTCGCGCTCCTGTTGAGTGTCTTGAGTGTCGGCTGGAAGATTGGCGGCGTGTTCCGCCTGTGATACTTCTATGATGACCGCCTTTGCTTACACAGTTCCAACGAAAACATTACGAATTCATTACCTCATTTTGCAGTTCCTTTTGTAATCATTCCGTAAGAACCGCAGATTACACTAATGATACATTCACCCCAACCTGGCCGAGCCAGAACCAAAGAGGAACACAGCGTTTCACAGAGATTGCCAGAGAACCACAAAGAAATCTCTAAAAATCCTCTGTGAAGCTCTTGATTTTCCTCACTGGACACTGGCGTTTTCCACTTTTGCCACGGATTACACAGATTTTCACGGAAAAAACAGGCAGATCAAAGGAAAAATCCGTGGGAATCCGTATAATCTGTGGCAAAAATACGCTGTCACGCGGCCAATATGATTTTCGCCAGACGCCAGTTCCTCAGTGGTTCTCTGTGTAACTTATTGCTCCGCGTACAAGAATTTCACTGTCAAGATACTACTCTCACACACTCCCGCCAGACTGTTATGACCCAGCAAACCCACATCCTTGTCGTTGAAGATGAACCGAGCATCGCCGAAGTCACCCGCCTTTATCTCAAGCGGGCGGGCTATCGCGTCACACTGTTGGCCGATGGGCAGGTTGCATTGGACTTCCTCGCCCGAGAAACGCCCGATCTGGTAGTATTGGACCTGATGCTGCCGGGCGTGGACGGGCTTGAGATCACGCGTTGGCTGCGGGCCCGCAGCGATGTTCCCATCATCATGCTGACGGCCCGGCGAGAAGAAACCGACCGGGTGTTGGGTTTCGAGATGGGCGCAGATGATTATGTGGTCAAACCCTTCAGCCCACGCGAATTGGTCAGCCGGGTGCGGGCGGTGTTGCGCCGCACCCAGAAGGCGCCCGCAGGTCCGGCTGCCGGTGGGCAGGCGGTCATCTCATTCGACAGCCTCACCATCGACCCCAACACCCGCCAGGTGCTGATAGGTGATCGAGAGGTCGTCCTCACCGCCCGGGAGTTCGATCTTCTCCATCTGATGGCCCGCCATCCCCGTCAGGTATTCAACCGCGATCGGTTGTTGGATCTGGTTTGGGGAATGAACGAATATATTGATCCCAGTACGGTCACCGTGCATGTGCGCCGCCTGCGCGAAAAATTGGAAGCAAATCCCTCACATCCCCGCTACATCCTGACAGTGTGGGGCGTTGGCTATAAATTCGAGCCCTAATCGACCTCTTTCACACTCACTTATTTCTTGACCATGCAATCAACTCTGACCTCTTCTCACCGCCCGTCACCCCCTCTGCCGCTGCGCTTCATCGGTGGGGTGCTGCTCACCATGTCCGTCGCCCTGGGCTTGTTCTGGACGATCATGCAGCCGCCCGTCGCTGATTTTCGGGCAATGGCTCTGTTTCTCAGCGTCACCGCGGGCATCTCCATTATCGCCGGTTACCTCGCCTACCGGTCGGGGCTGGCGCAACGGGCGCGACGCATCAGTTGGCTGTTGCTGGGCGGTTATGCGCTGGCAAGCATTCTCACATTCCTCAATGTGTGGCTGACGGCCCGTCTCATGTTCGCCAGCCAACACGATCTACTGTTGGCGACGGTTTTATTGGTTTTTGCCGGGGGCATTGCCATGTCTCTGGGCTATTTTCTTTCCACCACCGTCACGGATTACATCAGCGAACTGAGCGAGGTGGCCAAGGCGATTGCCCGCGGGCGCTATGATGTGCGGGCGCCGGTGCGGGGAGCCAACGAGGTGACCGAATTGGCTCACACTTTCAATCTGATGGCTGGACAGCTTCAGGAGACCGATCGCCAGCGGCGGGAGTTGGAACAAATGCGCCGCAACCTCATCGCCTGGGCGGGACATGATCTGCGCACGCCCCTGGCTTCTATCCAGGCGCTGGTCGAGGCCCTGGCGGATGGCGTGGTGGAGGAGTCCGATATGCAGCAGCGCTATTTGCGCACCGCCCGACGTGATATCCGGGCGCTCTCATTACTCATCGATGACTTGTTCGATCTCTCCCAGTATGATGCAGGCGCGCTGGAATTGGACCGTCAGCCCGTTGATTTCGGCGACATCATTTCTGATACGCTCAACCGTTTTGCGCAATTGGCTGACAGCAGAGGCGTATCACTGGTGGGGAGGCCAGTTGAAGATCTGGGAACGATCCAGGTTGATGTGCAGAAGATAGAGCGGGTGCTGGCTAATCTGCTGGTCAACGCCATTCGCCATACGTCCGAAGGTGGAGAAGTGCGGGTGCAGGCCCGCCGCGACGAAACGTCGCTGCTGGTAACGGTTACCGACACGGGCGAGGGCATTGAGCCGGAGGATTTGCCCTATGTTTTCGATCAGTTCTACCGCGGTGAGAAATCACGCAGCCACGCCACGGGCGGATCGGGCCTGGGGCTTGCCATTGCCAAACGCATTGTCGAAGCCCATGGCGGCGTCATTGGCGTTGAAAGCGAGCCAGGGCAGGGCGCATTGTTCTGGTTTACTCTGCCGATGTAATCTCCCGACCATCGTCAGTGGGCCAGGCTTCGCCTGTAACCAATTATCTGCGGAAAACGGGCAGAAAGATGCGGTAGGGCGTGCTGACATGAATGGTGCGGGTGATCTCGTCGGTGAGTTCGCCCGTGTCTTTGATTTCCATCCGCACGGTGATATCTCCCCAGACATCATCGTAGGTGATGGTCTGAATCTGACTGGCGTTGAGCCAGCCTGTGTCATCCACGCCGTCATTCGTCCAATCGAATCTTACTTGCAGCCAGGGCAATGAGTCTTCGTTGTCGTGGCTGCCGGTGGGATCCAGCGTGAAGGTGGTGGTGATGGTTCCG
>JALSPL010000061.1 GCA_026985975.1 Anaerolineae bacterium
AACTTTTCCCTTATCCATGATGACATCGAGGATCGCAGCCTCACGCGGCGTCATCGCCCCACCGTGTGGTCCTGGGCGGGCCAGGCCCAGGCCATCAACACCGGAGACGCCCTGTTCGTCATCGCTCATCTGGCCCTGCTGCGATTGCGGAAGTTGGCGCTTCCTCCCGCCCGCGTGCTGGAAGCCCTTCAGATTTTCGACGACACCTGCCTCCGTTTGACCGAGGGGCAATATCTCGATATGAGCTTCGAGAGCCGAACCGATGTCTCCCTCGATGAATATCTGCTGATGATCTCGGGCAAGACTGCGGCGCTGCTTTCGGCTTCAGCTTTGCTGGGCGCGCTCATTGCCGGCAGCCGGAACCTGGACGCTTATCGCACTTTTGGCTATGAGTTGGGGCTCAGTTTTCAGATTGAGGATGACATCCTGGGCATCTGGGGCGAAGAGGCCCTGACAGGCAAATCCGCCACCGGCGATATCATCACCCGTAAGAAAACGCTGCCGGTGCTTTACGCTCTGGAGCAATCGGGACCTGCAGCGGACAGGCTGCGGGCTTTTTACACGCGTGCAGCGCCCCTCACCACCGCCGAAGTTCCGGTGATTTTGACATTGCTGGATGCGTTGAAAGCCCGGGAATATGCGACAGCGCAGGGCTTAGCCCACGCCGAGGCGGCGTTGGCGGCGCTGAACGCGACCGCTGACGACGCCGAGACCATCGACTTGCTGGCTTCGCTGGTGCGGCGGCTGGTCGGGCGCAAAAATTGAGACGCCGACGCGAAAAAACGGACAGGCGCACGTCGGCGCCCGCCCGTTCTGATCGCTCGGGCGGCTTGTGGGGATGACGGGGATTATTCGGCTTCTTCGCTTGCTTCCGCTTCTTCGCCCTCAACGCCTTCCTCTTCTTCAACGGCGTCCTCAGCCAGCTTGCGGGAAATGGTGAGGCTGATAACCGGGGCGTTGGGCTCCGCCAGAATTTCGACATCTTCAGGAACAGGCAGATCCGCAACGGTGATGACATCGCTCAGCGTCTCCAGCTTGCTCATATCGGCGATAAACTCGCCGGGGATGTCGCCGGGCAAACATTCCACTGGAATGGTGTCCATGTGGTGGATGATGACGGCGCCGCCTTTGACAGCTTCCGATTCGCCGACCATCTGCACCGGCACATCGGTTTGGATCTTGACATCCATCTGCACTTTGTAAAAATCGACATGCAGGAGGGAACGGCGCACCGGATGGCGCTGGACTTCCTTGATCAATGCATTGACCGGTTTCTTATCCAGTCCTTCCAGACCGATCAACTGGCTGAAGCCGCCGCCACGCAGGATGCGCACGAGATCGATTTCCCGGAATTGAATGGGCTGGGCCTCCTGACCCTGGCCATACAGGACGCCAGGGACATAACCGGTTTCGCGAACATGCTTGACTTGCCGTCCGGTTATGGTCCTTGGTTCAACATTTAATACATAATCCATGAGACTATTGACTCCCTATTTTCAAAAGTGGATAATTTGAGTGCAGGATAAGGTCGTTATTGCAAAAACGCATTTGCGTTGATGAGGCGTTATCTGCGGGGACGAAAGAGCAGCATGAAAATCCCCAGCGTCAGACCGGCGGTCAGTCCTAAAACGGCGGCTGTTTTCTGAGATACGAGGGTTTGCACGTCGCCATTGATTTTGTGGGCGAAAAGGACGCCCGTTTTGACCTGGCTGGCGTCGACCACATCTGCGGCGATAACGCCGACCTGGCTGTCTTTGATGTCGGTGCGGCGGGCCTGAACGATGCCGACGCCGCCCATGGCCACCGAAATGTCGGTGGCGTTGGCCTGTCCGATGCCGCCGCTTTCCACATAGATGTGTTCAGCCCGGGCTCTTTGTGCGCCGCCTTGCTTGATGGTGATGGTGTTTGCTTCCACCGATTGCGCGCCGCCATATTCAATATGCACAACATCTGCGCTGACGTTTTCCGAAAGCGCGTCCGGCCGCATGGAACTTTCCGCTTTCCTGGAAATGGCGCGGCCGTCTGTCGTTTGAGAATCAAAAGGTTCGGGGGCCATGAATAAAACGGCGCTGCAAAGCGCCATGAGCGAAGATGGAAAAGCTTGTTCACGCGCGACAACCGAAGTTTGGACGCGACAGCCTTTTATTTTAGTCGCAAAGGCTGGAAATAGCAAGATGACGGCGCTAAAAAACGTTGACTGTAGCGCCTCAATGCAGGTTTTATGTTGTCTGTCGGGATTGATTATTTAAGCGGCATGGGCTATAATAATCTTGCATGGCGTTTTTTGAAAATTCCAGACCAAATCAAACGTCTATTGTAGCGGCAACTTGCTGCGCAATTTTTCTGAAAAACGAACAAAAACAAGGAGGTTCGTGATGAAAGACATGCTTTATTTTATTCTCGGCGCAACGGTGGGGGCGTTGATTGCTCTGATGATGGCTCCCAAGAGCGGTCAGGAACTCCGTGGCGATATTCAGCAGCGCGCCAATGTCGATCTCCAGAAAGTTCAGCAGTCTTATGAGCAGAGATTGCAGGAAATCAATCAGCGCATGGCGCAGATTCAGGCTCAATTGAAGAAGAATCAGCAGATGAGCGAGGAGATCGTGGAGGAGTTGAAGGCTGACGACGCGGCATCGCCCGCTGCTCCTGCAGCTTAATTTGCTACCATCAAAGTTTGTGCGATAGACCGCCTCGCTTATGCCGGGGCGGTCTTTTTTGTTTCAGGGGCTGATGAAGATTGTCCGCCAGTCGGTCAATGGGAGTTGAATCCAGCCCTCTTTGCTGCCTGCGGGCTGCAAGGGGGGGCGTTCGTGCGGGACCACGCGCAGGGCCGCGCCCGAGATGGGGACGTCAGCGGGCCAGGGGATGCGCTGCCAGGTGATGAAGACCCCGTCCCGCTCCCATTCGGGCGGGAGCATGCCCATCTCATCGGAGACTTGCGCCAGTTGGTTGCCGTCTGCTGCCGTCAGGGCGCTCTGGATCTGATAGGGGGGGATTTCATCGGGGAGGGGCTCGCGGGTGCGCCAGACCTGGAGGATGAGCCCCTCCTGCCCGCTTTGCTGGGGCGGAATGACCGTCTGTTCGATGAGCCCGAGCTGCTCGCTGAACCAGACGACGGGTTCTTTGTCGACATAAAAATCTGTCGTGGCTCGATAGGCCGCCCCGCCGTCGATGGGCGTCAGTGCGATGCCCAGCAATTTCTGGATATCGACAGGTGGCAGGGCCGAGTCGCCGACGATGATGGTGGGATCGCTGCCGGGGCGGGGCAGGGGCCAGGCCCGGCGGGCGTCGAACCAATGCAATTGGGGGTCGCGGCGGCTGAAGTATTCGGTGGTGGGCGTCTGTTCGTAGAGGACGATGAAGCTCAAGTGCTTATAGATGTCGGCGGAGATATAGAGCGGGCCCGACGCGGGATGGGCTTCCAGCCAGCGCCAGGTTGCGGTCATGTCGATCTCGTAAGCGTCGGCGGTTTCGGGGGCGGGCCCCCAGCGCAAGAAGTAATCGCGATAAGTGAGCGCCCCGGGCAGGATGAACGTCAGCGCCGTTAATCCCCAGAAAAGCGTCGCTTGCGCCCGTTTCGAGGATAGACGCATGCGGGCGTCGAGCCAGTCCAGCGTCTCGGCCAGGCCAATGGCCGGGAAGAAGAAAACGCCCGGAATCACGCCCAGTAGCCGGGGCAGGGTTGGCGCCCGATCCACCGCCAGAAAGGCGGGGCTGGCCAGTACTGCGAACCACAGCAGCAGAAAGCTGTAGCGGGCGTCCCGCCAGCGCCACAGGCTGACGCCCGCGCCCAGCAGAGTCAGCAACGCGGTCAGGGGAGAGAAAACGGCCCGGCCCGGCAGGTTGTAGAAGCGGGCCATGTCGCCGTGGCCGGGCCAGATGAATTGCAGCAGATTCAGGGCCGCGGCCTTGCCGATGATTTGCAGGGTGGCGAGGCTGAAACCATTCTGGAAGGCGGAGACTTCGCCCGCCCGCTGGGTGAAACTGCCGGGATGGGTGAGAAAATAATAGCCCAGGGGCGCAAAAATCAGCGCAGAGACGCCAAAAAAGAGGATTGTCCCCTGAATGAAGCGGCGAATTTCGGCAACTGGCGGCTGGATGCGAATATGCAGCCAGGTGAGCGACAGCCATCCCGCCAGAAAAACGCCGACGAACAGGGGAATGAAGCGGCTGGCGGTGTAGAAGTGCGCGCCGATCCCCATGAATAGCCCCGCCGTCGCCCACCATCCCCAACTGTCCCGGTTCAACGCCCGCCACAGCGCCGCCATGGTCAGCGCCGCCAGGGTGGTGGTGAACACCCCGCGGATGCCAAAGCGGGAGAAGTGGATGTGCCAGTAGGAGAGGGCGGTGAACAGGCCCGCGGCCAGCGTCATCAGCCAGGCCTTGCGAAAGGCCCCATCGCCTGCATCGCCGGGAAGACGGGCGATGAACAGCTCGTAGCCCAACCAATACGCGCCCAGCGTTGTGATGATCCCGGCGATGGCCGAAGGCAGGCGGATGGCGTAGGGCGTCAGCCCCAGCAGCTTGATCATCCCCGCCAGAATCCACATGTGCAGGCCTTCGCGGCCGAAATTGCCGGGGAAAAAGACCTGGCCGCGGCCCGCCAGCACATCCAGCGCGTCCAGCGCGTCCGCCGCCTCATCCCCGAACAGGCCGGGCGGGAGGCTGTGCAACCGCCACAGACGGAAAAACGCAGCTGCGACAAGGACGATGAAGAAACCGAGCCACAATAGGCGACGGCGATAGGACAGAGAGGCGCTCATGCCGGATATTTTAGGTCACTTCACGCCCTGCGCCAAGAACGGACCGCGGATATGACAACGGCAGCGCGATGTGGCAAAATAGCTCTCATTCGCCCCCCACACACCCACACACCCACACACCCACACACTCACACACTCACACACTCACGCCCCCTGACCATGCCCCCTCCCCGCATCTCCGTCGTCATTCCCCTCTACAATGAGGAAGAAGCTGTCGATGAGCTCTATCGTCAGCTCACCGCGGCGCTGGA
>JALSPL010000062.1 GCA_026985975.1 Anaerolineae bacterium
CCAGTCGTAGCCGGTGTCATGTCCGGCGATGACCACGCCCTGGCCCGTGATCCCCTGGTCCCAGGCCCAGGACGCATTGACCCGACCCACGCCCCAGGGCAGGGGCCCGGCCGCTGTCTGAGCCGCCACTGTTTCGGGTTCAGGCTCGACGCCCGGAAAGGCCTCATTGGCCGACACCCGCTGCACCTGCGGAAAGCGGAGCAAGCGGGCCAGCAGCTTCTCATCCACCTGCACCCGAATGGCATTGACCGCCCAAAATCGCTGGTAAGATGCGTCTGCGCGGTCGAGTTCGGCGACGAGCGGCGCCTGCGATTTGGCGGCGGCCACGCGTAGCGTGTCATACACCCAGCGGCCGCGGGCGGCTTTATCGGGCAGAGCATAGGCCGGGCTCAGGTCGGGCTGGGGCAGTTGGATGATGACATCGGCCTGGTCCCGGGCCTGCAACTGATCCCACACTGCCCGCGTCACTCGCACGTCGGGCGCAGCGCTGGCTCCACCCAGACTCGCTGCCAACAGCCATGCAGCCACAGCCATGGAGATGAAAGTGATGGAGATGAAAATACGTCGTTTCATAATTTTGTCCCGTGTTGCTTCAATAATCTGGGGCGCGCCGGCAAGTGACGCTTGGCAGGTCTTGACAGGATGATTTATGCTCGAACATCGTGACGACTCAGGTAGGCTCCGCTACGCACAACCTGACAGGTTCCATGCCGCCAGGTTTGTTGATAGCACAAGCGGGCGATGAGCCGATTTGCCCGCCCGGCGGCATCGTGGGCGGGAACCTGTCAGGTTTGGAGACAAAAAGCCTCCCAAATCTGCATATCTTCACGGTTATCGAAGCTCTGAACAATGGCCTCTCTCAGCCAATGATTTGTAAATTAGCGAAGGAGGCCAGCAGCTTCTTCACCCCCTGGCGCGGGAAGGCGACGATGATCTCCACATCACCCCCCGCGGGCAGGGTGGCGATGACCGTGCCCTCGCCAAATTGGGGGTGCCGCACCTTCATGCCCGATTTGTAGGGCGTGTCGCCATCCAGCAGTTCATCCAGCGTGGGTTTCTTCTTGCGGCCCCGCTCATAGCCGCCCCAGGTTCCGGCCCGCTGGCGGGCGCTGGCGGGGGCGTCCTTCTTGCCATTGGTGGTCAGCCGCCGGGGGATGTCTTTGAGAAAACGGGAGGATTCCGACATCTCGCTGCGGCCCCAGGTGGCCCGGCGGAAGGTGTGCAGCAGATAGAGCCGGTTTTTGGCCCGGGTCATGCCCACATAGACCAACCGCCGCTCCTCCTCCATGCCGTCGGGGTCTTCGAAGCTGCGGCTGTGGGGGATGAGGCCCTCCTCCATGCCGGTGAGAAAGACCACGCCAAACTCCAGGCCCTTGGCCGCGTGTAGGGTGAGCAGGGTGGGCGCATCGGCCCCCTCCTCGAAATTATCCACATCGCTGACCAGCGCCACCTCCTCCAAAAACGCGTCCAGGGCCGTATCCACCGGCAAATCATCGTAGGCCTGGCTCACCGTGCGCAGCTCCATGATGTTGTTCCAGCGGTCTTCCCCCTCGTCGCTGCCATCCCGCAGCCATTCCTGATATCCCGATTCGGCCAGGATGCGATCCATGAGCTGCGCGGGCGTGAGCTCGGCGCGGGCGTCGATCCAGTTTTGCAGCATGGCATAGAAATTCATCAACGCCTTTTTGGTGCGGTTGGTGAAAGGCTGCACCGCCACCTGCACTTGTCCCAGCGCGCTCTCATCTCCGCCGATGATGCGCAAGCCCTGATACATGCTCACACCCAGACCGCCGCTCCACGCGGCCAGCTTGTTCACCGTGGCCATGCCGATGCGCCTGGGCGGGGTGTTGATGATGCGTCGCAAACTCACGTCGTCATCGGGGTTTTGCACCACCCGCAGGTAGGCCATCACATCCTTGATCTCTTTGCGATTGTAGAAACGGGTGGCTCCCACCAGGCGGTAGGGCATGTTGCGGCGCAGGAACGCTTCTTCGATAGCCCGGGATTGGGCGTTGGTGCGATACATGATGGCGGCGTCGCCGGGCCCGGCCTCACCCGCTTTTTTCAGCCGCAGGATTTCATCCACGATGTAATTGCCCTCGTCCTGCTCGTCGTAAGCCTCGTAGACGACGATTTTCGAGCCTCTGCCCCGGTCGGTGAACAGCTTTTTGGCGGTGCGATGACGGTTGTGGCTGATGACCGCGTTGGCCGCGTCCAGGATGTTCTGGGTGGAGCGATAGTTTTGTTCCAGCAAGATGACCGTGGCGTCGGGATAATCCTTGCGAAACCGCGCCACATTGCGGAAATCCGCGCCGCGGAAGGCGTAGATGGATTGATCCTCATCTCCCACCACAAAGATGTTGCGATGCGCGCCCGCCAGCAGCTTCACCAGCTCATATTGGGCGGTGTTGGTGTCCTGGAACTCATCCACCATGATGGTGTCGAAGCGATGCTGGTAATAATCGAGAATATCGGGATGCTGGCGCAGCATGAACACCGTTTTCATCAGCAGATCATCGAAATCCAGGGCGCTGCTCAGCGCCAGCAGTTTTTGATAGCGCTCGTAGATGCGGGCGACCATCTCATCCCAATAGGTTTCGATGGGATATTTGGCGGGAGGCAGCAGCTCGTTTTTGGCCCGGGAGATGGCGCTGAGGATGGGCCGCGGGCGGTTGCGTTTGTCATCCAGGTTCAGGTCTTTCAGCGCCTGTTTGATCACTTGCAACTGGTCGTCGGTGTCGAAGATGACGTAGCGGGGGTTGAGTCCGATTTTTTCGGCCTGAATGCGCAGAAATCGGGCGCAGATGCGATGAAAGGTGCCGATGCTCAATCCTTGCAGGCCCGCGTCCATGCCCAGCAGAGCCATGGTGCGTTCCTTCATCGCCTGCGCGGCTTTGTTGGTGAAGGTGACGGCCAGGATGCGATAGGCGGGAACGCCGATTTCGTCGATGAGATAGGCGATGCGGTGGGTGAGGACGCGGGTCTTGCCGGAGCCGGGCCCGGCCAGCACCAGCACCGGGCCATCCACCGTGGTCACAGCTTGTTGTTGAGGGGGATTGAGGGTTTCGAGGTTGGTCATGGGAGAGAATAGGAGAAGGATGGGGGTTGAGGATTTGACACATCAAGGTCGGAACTGTACACTAAATTGCACAGATTGCAAATATCATCCACAGAGGAAAAAGAAATGACAGAAAAGATTATCGCATTCACAAAATTTCGACAAAATGCTTCTCAGCTGATCACCAAAGTTGGGCAAGGTGAGAGTTTGATTATCTTCAGGCGCGGTAAACCTATCGCCAGGGTCATCCCCTACGCGTCCAATTCCAACAAAACGCCAGCCTGGCAACAGCCGGGCGTCCGTTTGCAGATTCCGGGCGCCGACCTGACCTCCGCCATCTTGCAAGAACGGGATGAAAGTCTGTGAAAGTGGTTGTCGATTCCTCGGCGTGGGTCAAGCGCTACATCGAGGAGCCGGGCAGCGAGGCGCTGGCGGAAATTCTGGGCGAAGCTTCGCAGCTCGGACTCGCTATCATTTTGATTCCTGAAGTCATTTCCGCCTGCAATCGTCTCTTGCGAGAGGATCGGCTCAGCCAGGAGGAATATGAGACAATCAAGGACGCCTTGATGACAGATGTGAACGACGCGCTGATTTTACAAATCACGCCCGAAGTCACCGCCTATGCCATCAATCTGCTGGAAAAAAACGTTCTGCGCTCACTGGATGCGTTGCATGTGGCCTGCGCGCTGGCCTGGCAGGCGGAGCTGTTCGTCACCGCGGACAAGCGGCAGTTGCGGGCGGCGACGGCTGCCGGACTGAAGACCTATTATGTGGCGTAGATTGATGGCATTCTTTCACCCGATGCGTGAGAGGATTTTCCAACTTTCGGAGGTGATGGATTACGGTCGATCCAGAGATGGAGGGATTGCGTCTACCGTGGCTGTCGCTTCATCGAAAAGCTGCAAATAGCTGGCCCAGCGATGGGGATGGATTTCGCCTCGGTTTGTGGCCTCGCGCACGGCGCAGCCCGGTTCGGTGATATGGGTGCAGTCGTTGAATCGGCAGTTGGGCGCCAGCGCTCGCATATCGGGGAAATAATCGGAAAGCTCATGGGGACGAATGTCCCACAGGCCCAACTCGCGCAGGCCCGGCGTGTCGGCGATGAATCCGCCCGAGTCCAGGGGATAAAGCTGGGCCCAGCGGGTGGTGTGCTTTCCCTTGCCGATGCGCATCAGCTCCCCCACCCGCAGGTTCAGGCCCGGCTGCAAGCGGTTGATGAGCGAAGACTTGCCTGCGCCCGAAGGCCCGGCCACCACGGTGATGTGATCTTTGAGATGCCTGCGCAAAGCCTCGACGCCGATATTCCGGGCGGCGCTGATGTAGAAGATCGGGTAGCCAATAGCTTCGTAAAGACCGAAGGTCTTCCGGGCCTCTCTCTCCCCCGTTAGATCGATTTTGTTGATGACGATGAATGCGGGGATTTCTGAGGATTCCGCGGCCACCAGGAAGCGATCCAGGAGGAAGAGATTGGGCTCGGGTTCGGCCGCGGCAACGACAACCATGATTTCGTCGGGATTGGCCAGGATCACATCCTCGATGGGCGTGGTGGTGTTGGGGCGGCGGCGGGAAAGTGCGGATTTGCGGGGCAAAATATCGGTGATGAGCCCCTCGCGTTTCGCTGCATCCACCGGTTTGATCTCAACCCGATCGCCCGCGGCCACCAGGGTAGTGAGTCGGCGGCGGCGCTTGAGCTTGCCCAGCGCCTTGCATTGCCAGCGCTCGCCCTCGTCAGTGAGGACGTCGATGAAATCGGAGTAAACGCGGAGAACGATGCCTTGCATAGAAGCCAGTAAACAGTAAACAGTAAACAGTAATCAGTAGTCAGTCAATGTCATTAAGTTAAGGAAAAATGTGTTACTATCCAATCCATTTCAACCATAGCCATGACGAAAATGGAGCCCAAAGCAAATGGATAGTAACACAATTCAATTCTA
>JALSPL010000063.1 GCA_026985975.1 Anaerolineae bacterium
CGGCTCCTCCGCACCACAAGCTGCGACGATTGACGCCAGCAGCATCAAGATCAGGAAGGAGAAGAGTAGGCGTTTGGAAAGTTTCATGGTGAAATCACCTCCTGGAGAGAGTCAATCAGCTTTGAATGGAATGGATTATAAAATTTTTGTCTGGCGCCCAAAACCAATACGTCATGCGATTTTAGACAATAATAGTTTTCAGATGAACGGAATTGGCTAAAAATGAGCAATCATCAATGCAAATGTTATTATGCCGGAAAGCGAAAAATAATGCAATAAACGTTCAGAAGACCCAAAGAACAGACAGATATTGTCGCAATAACATCCGAAAATGCGCGAATATCGCCATCCTTGGCCAAAAATGCTGCTCAGCCACAATGAGCCGAGCAGCATTTCATGGTCATCACAACGTTATTTTTGCCCCCATTACCTCAAGGAATTTGGCGATCCATTCGGGATGAGCGGGCCAGGCCGGAGCGGAGACGAGGTTGCCGTCTACATAAGCCTTATGAACGGGGATTTCGACATATTCTCCGCCAGCAGCATTGATATCGGGCCCGACGGCCGGATAGGCGGTGAGTGTGCGGCCTTTGACGACGCCCGCAGCAACCAAAATCTGAGCGCCATGACAGATGGCCGCGACCGGCTTGTTCGTCTCGAAGAAATGACGGGCGATTTCTAACACGCGAGGGTTCAGGCGGATGTATTCGGGCGCCCGTCCGCCGGGGAGAACCAGACCATCGTAATCCGCTGGGTCGATTTCATCAAACGTCGCGTTCAGAGCGAAGTTATGCCCCCGCTTTTCGCTATAAGTCTGATCTCCCTCAAAATCGTGAATTGCCGTGCGCACCGCATCACCTGCCTTCTTATCCGGGCAAGCCGCATGCACAGTGTAGCCCACGGCCGCCAGCGCCTGAAATGGCACCATCACCTCATAATCCTCTACATAGTCTCCCACGAGAAATAGCAGCTTCTTTGCAGCCATAAAACCTCCTTGCATGTCGATGATGGTAGGATAGGTGGTTGAGAAAAAGGTAAGATATCTATTTCTATTATAAGTTGCCATAACGTTTTCGTCAATGGCCGTAGAGCGCGCGAAGGGTTTGAGTATGGAAATAGTATAGAAATTGCCCGATACCACGCATTACCTGCCCATCCCCGGCGATATCAGCACAAAAATGCCCCGAGCCATGGCCCGGGGCGAAAAAGGTACCCGCGACAGGATTCGAACCTGTGACTTCCTGCTCCGGAGGCAGGCGCTCTATCCACTGAGCTACGCGGGCGGGATGTAAATCAGTGCGTTTCGCTGCTGATTATTTTAGCACAACCGGATTTGGAAGTAAAAAAGGAAAGCGCCTGCAAAGAAGACGGCGTCTTCCTTCAGAGCCTGAGTTCACCCGGTCAGTGCGCTATCGGGCAGTTTGCCCCAAAATTGAATCGACCCCTCCGCAACGCATTTGAAAGATGTTTTGTTATGCGCTAAAATGGGCGGAAGCCCTCATCGTTGCCGGCATATAATCTTTCTTCGGGCGTAAACACAGGATTCGTTTTTCATTCCTCTTCTGATTGGGAGGCGCGTCATGCGTGATGGTAGGATGATGATTTTGTTGTGGATGGGGGCGCTTATTGCAGGCGTCTTGTGGTTGTGGTCGCCCGTCGCTCGCGGAGAACCGCAAAGCTGCTCCGCCCTTTTCTTTTCAGAATATGTCGAAGGATCGAGTTACAATAAGGCGGTGGAGATATTCAATGGAACGGCGCAGGATGAGGATTTGGCGGGGTATGAGATCAGGATTTATCGCAATGGCGGCGCCACTTATGATAACGCCATTCCCCTTTCCGGCGTGCTGACCAGTAGCGATGTTTTCGTGATTGCCCACAGTGCCGCCTCTTTCGCTGGCGTTGCCGATCAGACAACGACAAAATTGGATTTCAATGGCGATGATGGCGTGGCTCTGGTCAAGGATGGCGTCATTCTTGATTTCATCGGCGATACGCTGGGCGATCCGGGCTCACAATGGGGATCAGGTGATATCACAACCAAGGATCATACGTTACGGCGTAAAAGCTGGGTGGCGGGCGGCGATACGAATCCTTCGGATCCCTTCGATCCCGCTGCCGAGTGGGATGCTTATCCCCGGGATGCTGTTGACGGGCTGGGATGGCACGCGAGCAGTTGCAGCGGAGAACCGTCCACGTCTACGCTGACGCCCACGCCCACAATGGCCCCGACCGCCACGCCCGAGGCGACGCCCACGCCCATTCCCAACCATATCCTGATCAATGAATTCATGGCCGCGCCTGTTTCGGGTCAGAAGGAGTACATCGAGCTATTCAACGCCAACGCCTTTGCCGTCGATGTCAGCGGATGGCAATTGGATGACATCGAGGGAGGTTCGCGTCCCTACACGCTGCCAGCAGGCTCCATTATCCAGCCGGGCGGACTGCTGCTGTTCCGCCGCACCTTTGGCTTGAACAATGATGGCGATACGGTGCGGCTGTTGGCCCCGGACGGGTCGCTGCGCGACAGCTATCAATACGCCAGCGCCCGCAAAGGAGGCGCCTGGTCGCGTAGGGGGGATGGGGCCGCGATCTGGACGGAGAAATATCCGCCCTCCCCGGGCGCGTCCAACACGGCGGCCAGGGTCACCTTCTCGGGCCATCTCTATCTGGGCGTCCCGCCCGACCGCAGTCGGGTCATCAGCGATCACAATATCGGGCTTTACGGCTATGATGACGACGTCAACGCCGCCCAATGGCTGATCAATGGCTATGTGGGTCGTGACGGCGCCTGGTCGATGACCTTCGACACCGCTCAGGGATTGTATTTTCATTACATCCTGCGTCCCTCCGCCCGCAGCGATCTGCTATGGAGCGGCGTCAGCAGCCCCACGGGCATCCTTCTCCCGCCCGACCGCATCCGCTACGACACGCCCGCCAGCGGCGTCTATGCCGACAACGATTTCTGGATGTCTCCGAGGCCGCCCACGCCGACGCCCTTGCCGCTGGATTTCGTTCATCTCAACGAGTTTATGCCCAGCCCCAAAACCATCGATTTCGATGGCGATGGCGAAGCCAACTATCTGGATGAATACATCGAACTGTATAATTCGGCTGATGCGGCTGTGGACCTGAGCGGCTGGCTCTTGGATGACCGGGAAGGCGGCACGCGCCCCTGGCGTCTGCCGGAGGGAACGATGATTCAGGCTCATGGCTTCCTGCTGTTCTTCCGCAAAGAAACGGGCATCGCCCTGAACAATGGCGGCGACAGCGTGCGATTGCTGGCTCCTGACGGCGTCACCGAAGGGGATCGCATGGATTATGACCACAGCTCGGGCGACATTCCCTGGTCTCGTTCGGTGGATGGCGGGGGAGACTGGACCGAAAGTTTTCCGCCCAGCCCCGGCGGCCCCAATTTGGGCCCAACCGTGACGCCAACGCCCACCATTACCCCCACCCCGGCGATGTCAGTCACCCCCACCTCCACGCCCGCGGTCACCCCCACCGCAACCCTCTCTCCCACGCCCGTGACGCCGGGATTCATCACCCTCAATGAATTTTTGCCCGCACCCAAAAATATCGACTTCAACGGCGATGGCGAAGCCAATCTTCTGGATGAATACATCGAGCTCTACAATCCACAGGATGTCCCCATCGCACTCGCGGGCTGGATGCTGGATGACGGCGAGGGCGGCAGCCGTCCCTGGCCTCTCCCCGCTGAAACCGTCATCAACGCCCGGGGCTTTTTGCTGTTTTTCCGCAGTGAAACGGGCGTGGCATTGAATAACAACGGCGATGTTGTGCGTCTTATCGCACCCGACGGTCACATCATCGACGCCTATGTCTATCTCGAAGCGCAGTGGGATCAGCCCTGGTCTCGCACCGTGGATGGCTCGGGCGGATGGACGATGCTGTATCCGCCCAGTCCCGGCGGTCCCAACATCGCGCCCACGCCCACGCCGACGCCCTGGCCCACGCCCGCCCCGGGCCAGGTGACGTTGAACGAGCTGCTGCCCGCGCCGCGTGATGTCGATTGGGACGGCGACGGACGGGCGAGCTATCTAGACGAATGGATCGAACTGTATAACGCCGGAGCCTGGCCCGCGGACGTGAGCGGCTGGCGGTTGTGGCGGGGAGATATGGGCGAGGATGGGCTGCCGGGCGGGCGTTATTATCAACTGCCCGCCGGAACGATCATAGACCCGGGCGGCTATCTGCTCATCTTTCGCAACCAGAGCAAGCTGCCACTGCCCGCCGCCGATGCGGCGTTGCATCTGATGCGTCCTGCGGGAGATGGCTGGCTGGCGGCTGACAGCTTCGCCTGGGAGAGATTTCCCGGCTACGATCGATCCTTCAGCCGTTTCCCCGATGGCTCGGGCCCGTGGGACGTGCGAAGCGTGACGCCCGGACAGCCCAACCAACCGCTGCCAACGCCCGCTCCACAGCCTGCGCCACCGCCTGCGCCCCACCCCACATCATCGCAAGCCGACGGCCCCATACAACCCATCGCCAGGGTGTATGATCTGCCGCTGGACGCCCGCGTTACCGTGGCGGGCGTGATTACCGCCGCACCGGGAGCGTTTGGCCAGCGCGTGCTCTTCATTCAGGACGCCAGCGCCGGTGTGATGCTCTATCTGCGCCGCGGCAGTTTTCCCCCTCTGCAGGAGGGCGACCTGGTGCAGGCGACGGGATATGTGAAAAGCTATCATGGTCTGCGCGAACTGACGTTGACAGGGAGCCGGTGGATCGTTCATACAGGAAAAGGCGAGCCTTTGTCACCGCAGTTCATACGCACAGGCTTGGTGGGGGCGGTGCAGTTGGGCGAGCTGTTGCAGGTGGCCGGACGCGTAACGCAGATCCATCCGGACAGCTTCCGGGTGGATGACGGCAGTGGTGCGCTTTTCGTCAAAGTGCATCCGCGAGCGCTGTGGCGGGTCCCATCCCTGAGACCGGGCATGATGGTGGCGGTGACCGG
>JALSPL010000064.1 GCA_026985975.1 Anaerolineae bacterium
CAATAACACTGCCATCCTCGTCAGATGGCAAATCCGGTTCGTAACACTGAACACTGAATACTGAACACAGCCCACCCTCCCCAGGAGTTGCCTTATGAAGCGCTGGATCAAACGCATCATTCTCGCTGTCGTCTTGCTTCTCATCGTCGCCCTGGTTGGCGGCTACTTCTACATGCTCCCCACCTTCAAGGTCGCCACCGGCTACGCGGCCAAAGTTATTTGCTCCAACCATCACCTCACGGGGCAGAGCATCGAGACTGCGATGTCTGAGATGCCCGACAATCCCCTGGTGCCTTTCCTGCGGGTCAAGATGGACGCGGATGGGAATTTTTCGGCCACGCTGTGGGGCTGGGCTGCGAAGCAGAAGGCGATCTATCGTCCGGGCCTGGGCTGCACGCTGCTGGCGGGCAAAGGCCCCTTCGAGACTCGGTCAGCCGCCATGCCTCCGGCCCCTGAGCTGGATCCCAACCAGCCCTGGCCCGCGGGCGACGCAGTGAACATCCAGCCCAATCCTGCGCTGGAAGCGGTGCTGGATGAAGCCTTCAGCGAATCGAATCCCGAAAACCCCCGCCGCACCCGGGCCATCGTCGTGGTCAAGGATGGCCAGATCATCGCCGAGCGCTACGCAGAAGGCTACGGCAAGGATACACCCTTCCTGGGCTGGTCCATGACCAAAAGCGTCACCCACGCCCTGCTGGGCATCCTGGTCAAGCAAGGGCTGCTGGATATCCATCAACCGGCGCCCGTGCCCGAATGGGCCTCGCCCGACGATCCCCGCCACGCCATCACCACCGACCAGCTCATGCGCATGAGCAGCGGCCTTGCGTTCAACGAGGATTACGCTGATTTGACTACGGGCGTCACCCAGATGCTCTACAACGCCAGCGATATGGGCGCGTATGCGGCGGACATGCCTCTGGCCGCGCCGCCCGATACAGTCTGGAGCTATTCCAGCGGCACGGCCAACATCCTTTCCCGCATCATCCGCGACCTGCTGGGCGGTGATGTGGCTGACTACTGGGCCTTTCCTCAGAAGGAGCTCTTTCTTCCCATCGCTGTCACCAGCGCCGTGCTGGAGCCGGACGCCTCTGGCACGTTCGTCGGCTCCTCCTACATGTACGCCACTGCCCGCGATTGGGCCCGCTTCGGCCAGCTTTATCTGGATGATGGCGTGTGGCAGGGCCAGCGCATCCTGCCCGAGGGCTGGGTGGATTACGCCCGCACGCCCACGCCGCCCTCCCACGGCCAGTATGGCGCGCTGTGGTGGCTGAATCAGGGCTCGGGCGAGAGCAAGGAATGGGAGGGCGTCCCCGACGACGCCTACGCTGCCGAGGGCCACGACGGCCAATATGTCGTCGTCATCCCCTCCCGCCACATGGTCATCGTGCGTTTGGGCGTCAGCCGTCACGGCGCCTGGAATCAAACCGACTTCCTCAAAGCTGTCCTGGGAGCGGTGGATTGACACACTCCTCGGTTTGACGTACAATTATCATTAAAGTATACGTCATGCGCCAGGAGGCAAACATGAAAACAAAATTGACGCTGCGATTGGACAGCGAATTAATTCAGTCGGCCAAACGGTATTCCGAGCGACGCGGCAAATCTCTTTCGCAAATTACTGCCGAGTATTACGGCATTTTGTCTTTAGTGGAAGAATCATCTGAAATCGGGAACGCTACTGAGGATGCACTGCCGCCGATTACACGTTTTCTGAAAGGGTTGCTGCGCGAATCGGATGTTACTGTTGACGATTATCGAAAACACCTGGAAGAGAAGTATTTATGAAAGCGCTATTTGACACGAATGTTGTGTTGGATGTGCTTTTGGATCGACATCCTTTTTCTGCACCGACTACGCAACTTTTTTCCGAAGTGGAACGAGGACGCGTTCAAGGCTACCTGTGTGCGACGACTATCACCACCGTCTATTACCTCTCAGTCAAGGTGTTGGGGCGGCGGCTGGCCACGGAAGCAGTAGGAAAGCTGTTGCAGGTTTTTGAGGTCGCGCCAGTCAATCGCCGCGTTCTGGAAATCGCTTTGGCGGGTGAATTTCTCGATCTTGAGGATGCGGTGATAGATTCGTCCGCCATAGCCGTGGGCGTTGATGCACTGGTGACTCGTGACGAAAAAGGGTTTGCATCGGCGCAGACGCCCGTCTTCCTTCCCCATGAATTCCTGGCAGTATTGTATTCAACGGAGTGAATTGTGAGAATTTCCGACTATCAGCAATGGCTGCGGGCGTGGGATGAGGCCCGGGGCTTCGATAAAGCCGATCCGGGCCTGACCGTGGTGCATGCGCTGGAGGAGCTGGGCGAGGTCGCCCGCGAGGTGCTCTTCCTCAAGGGCTACAAAAAGGACGCCCTGCCCGAGGAGCACCGCCGCGAGCTCTCCAAAGAGCTGGCCGACGCCATCGTTTTTCTCTTCAAACTGGCCTATCAGTACGACATCGATATCGAGGAGGCGCTGCTGGCCCTGCAAGAGCGGGTGGACGCGCGTTTTCCCGCATCGGAGCCTGGCTGGCATCCCAACGACGGTTGAGCCGCCGGTCATCCCTGCGACGCCCGCGGCAGCGCCTCATTTTCCTCATGCTTTTCCGGCACGGGGTCGTCCATATCGTGCAAAGCAGTCCCGGCGTCGGGAAGTGTCTCGGCGGTTGGGATCAATGATGGCGGCTCCTGGCTAACGTTTACTTCCTTCGGCTCGGCGGCTTGCTGGCGTCGCGCCCGCCGGGTCCGCATCTTTTCCTCGATGATAATGGATGTGATCTCATCCAGCAGGTCCAGCAGCTCGGGATCGGCCTGCTGATCGGTGAACGCGTAGCGTCGGGGCTCGCTCTTTTCGCCGGCAAAGAGGGTTACTTCATATTCCTGCTGGCCGGGGGCGAAGGAGGGCGCTTTGCGCCGGGCCACGCGCGAGAGGTTGGTCGGCGTCAGTTTTGTTTGCACCTGCCGGGCCAGTTCTTCGGGCAGGGCCTCGATAGCCACGTTGCCTTCCAGGACGATGCCCATGCCGCCGGTGGTGCGCAAATGAAGTTGTTTGAGTTCTTTTCTTTTCATAGCGCTCTTCATAGATGGATGCCTACCAGCCGCCAGGCCCGTCGCACCATTAGCATCTCGAAACTGCCTTGTCCAAACAGATCCCAGGCGGTCTGAACGGTCATGTCGGCCCAATCGGCGAAGGTGGCCATGGGGTTGTTCAGCTTTTGCATGGCCTGATACCATATCTGCCCGGCTTTCTCCCACGAGTAGCCGCCCAGGTATTGGGCCAGCAGATAAAAGGCGTGATTGGGAATGCCGGAATTGATATGCACGCCGCCATAATCCGACGATGTGTTGACGTAAAGGTCCATGTGGAAGGGCTGCGGGTCCTTGCCCAGGATGTCATCATCGTAAGCCAGGCCCGGCGCTTTCAGCGAACGCAGCGCTTCGCCCGTCACTTCCGGCCCGAAAAGCGTCTCCCCCACCAGCCAACTGGCTTCGGATACGGTCTGCTTGTTGGCGTATTGCACCGTCATCACGCCGAAGACGTCGGCAAAGCTCTCATTCAGGGCGCCCGATTGATCCTTGTACATCAGTCCGCCCGAATACTGCACCACGCCGTGGCTCAGCTCGTGGCCGATGATGGCCAGATCGGTGAACGACTGGAAGAGCAGCCCGTCACCGTCTCCAAACACCATTTGCGAACCGTTCCAGAAGGCGTTGTTGAACTTGCGGCGATGATGCACGGTGGAGATGATGGGCATCCCCTGGCCATCGATGGAATTGCGTTTGAAGGCTCCCAGATAAAAATCGAACACTTTGCCGGTCAGATCATAGACTTTGTTGACGATTTTATCTCGGACGGGGGGATCGCCTTCGGCCCGCACCAGGACGCCGGGCAGCGCCACTCTGCGCCCGCCGTTATACACCTCCCGAACCATGGCCGGGGGCGTGGGGCCCGAGAAAGCGGGCGTTCCCAGATACGCCTTTTCGGGAGCGGCGGCTTCTCGCTGAGCGCGGGTTTTGTCGGCCAGCCTCTCGGTGCGCTCCGCCATTTTCTTCATCTTTTCATCGCCCCTCATTCTGATGGCGTCCAGAATATGAGGGGGCAAAATACAATGAATGGGGTGTCGGTGTTCGATTGACATTTCGCCTCCTGTCTTTGAAAATAAACATTGGCGTTGTTTGCAGAGATATGAGCGAAGCCAACATTGGCCGTGTTGACGGCGGACGTGAAACGCAAACGTAAAACGTGAAGTCACTACGCATTACGCATTACGTCCTTACGCATTACGCATTACGCATTACAAAATCGGCTACCCGCGCCAAATGGCTCGTAGATTTTCATCAGTATCCGCGGGCGACCGCATCATTTCCGGGTAGTCTTTCTATTCCATTGTACGCCTTTTTGTGAAAAAATTAAAGGGCTTTTTGGGCCATTTCCCCCACATAGACCCGCGGCAGCCGGGGCAGCAGGCACGTCGTCACTTCGTAATTGATGGTCCGGGCCCAGGCCGCCACTTCCTCCGCACTGATGCGATCCTTCCCCTGGCGCCCGATGAGCACAGCCTCGTCGCCCTCCTGCACGCCCGCGATGGCCGTCACATCCACCATGATGTTATCCATGCACACCCGCCCGATGATGGCGGCCCGCTGCCCGCGAATGAGAACCTGGCCCCGATTGGAGAGCAGGCGATGCACGCCGTCGCCGTAGCCGATGGGCAGCAGGGCCACGGTGATGGGCCGCTTCGCGATGAAGGTGCGGCCATAGCTGACGCTGGCGCCCCGCGGCAGCGCCCGCACCCGGCCCACATGGCTGATGAGCGTCAGGGCCGGGCGCAGTTCGATGCTGGGCGTGACTTCAGCCGATGGATAGAGGCCATAGAGGGCGATGCCGGGCCGGGCCGCATCCAGCCAGGTTTCGGGCAGATCCAGGATGGCGGCGCTGTTGGCCGCGTGCAGGTAGGGGATGTCGAA
>JALSPL010000065.1 GCA_026985975.1 Anaerolineae bacterium
ATGGGGAAATCGGTCAACAGGGGGGCGAAGGCGATGCGCAACCCGCTGGCGACGCCATGCCGCAGGGTGCGCTGGATGACCAGGGCCAGGAGCGGGCCCGGGGCCAGACCGGCGCTCAATCCCAGGGAAAAGCCAAGGAAGACATAGAACATGATTGAATTTTACCATCGCGTCATGCGTTCTCCCAAGCGAAATCGGTTGACATCCCGGGCCGGGGGTGCGATAATCAATCGTTGTTCTGTCACTGATTCGTGATAAAATGGTGACGGAAACGTCTTTTTTCGATATGGACACCTCGCACTCTCGCCCTTTGGGCGTCACCCTCACAGCGTTTCTCGCCCTGGCCGTCGCCGTCATTTCGTTGCTGATCGCCGCCCGCTATGTGTTGAACCCCGCCGGCGACCAGCAGATGATCCTGCTTTTCACGCGGCTGAAACTGCCCATCACCTTTCTCAACCTGCTGGCCGTGCCGCCGCTGATCAGCGCCGGTCTGGCCACGCTGATGTTTCGCGGCTTGTGGGAAGAAAATGCCTGGAGCCGCGTTGCAGCCGTCTTGCTTGGTTTTATAGGGATGCTCACGGCATTGGCGGCCATCGCCTTTGTACAGGTCTTCAATTTCGGCGGGTCGCGGGCTGTGTGGATAGCCGCGGGCGTTTTCGCCCTCTCCGCCCTGATTTTTGTTTATTTCCTGAAGACTCCCTGGCCCGATTCTGACTCGGCGCCATCATCCCGGAGGGATGCGATTGCGCCGCAGGCCAGCTCCGACGTTTTTTCGCCTCCGGTTTCGCCCGAGATCTCGCCAGCCATGACGACATGGCCGCCCGCATACGATTTGGCGCACAGCGCGCCCACGGTGATGACTGACGCCGTGGCGCCAAAAGATGCAGACACGGTGCGCCTGACCCCTGAAGTCGAACCGCAGTCTCAGCCCCTGGCCTGCCTGACGGCGCTTTCGGGCGAGGATCGGGGGCGGCGCTTCGAGATTTTCGCAGCCGACGTCCTCCTGGGCCGCCACCCCACCCTGACGGACATGACGCTGACCGATCCCACCATCAGCGCCCGGCACGCCCGCATTCGTTACGAAGAAGGCTATTTCACGATTTACGATCTGGATAGCACCAACGGCTCCTTTGTCAACGGGCGGCGCATTCGTATGCAACGCCTTGATGATCAAGACCAGATCACATTGGGCGCAGTCGAATTCCTCTTTACCCTCACCTGTCAAAATTGACGTCGCCTTATGCCTTCATCTGATCAATCGCCAGAGCTGAAAACCGGCATTTCCGAAAAATCAACGCCATCGGAGACGCTCCTGCTCCCCGATGAGTCGCCGACGCTTTCCTGGCTGGTGGCGTTGAATGCGCCGCGGCGCGGCAAACTTTATCGCATCAAAAAAAACGGCATGACGATTGGCCGCGCCGACGATAATGACATCATCCTGGACGATGAAACGGTTTCCCGTCATCACGCCCGACTTCTCGTCGAGCCGGGCATCGGCTATCCCCAGATCTACATCCAGGATCTGGCCAGCGTCAACGGCGTTCTTGTCAATGGCGAGCGCGTTGTGCGTCAACTCCTGCACGACGAAGATCATATTGCCATTGGCAACGTGAAATTCGCTTTCAAGCATCTCTAACGCCTGTTTTCTCCCCGCCCGACAGGTCTGACGCCGCTCCGACGCTGCGGCGCCATCGCCGACGCCTGTCGTCACCTCGCCTCTACTGCCTATGTTAGCTCTCGCCAATTTTACAGATACGATCAGCGCGTGGTATAGCTGGGGCGTGGCCATCGCTTTTGCCATCACATTCGTCACCACCTTGTGGATCTTTTTCGACAGCCAGAGCAACGGCTATCGGGCTTCACTTTGGCGATGGCTTTCGTTGCTGGCTGCCATTATCGTGATTCCCAGCGTGATTCTCAGCTTTTCGCCGCAAATGGCTGCGGGTCTGCCCGATGCGTTGATAAAGAATCTGGCGGTGCTGGGAATCGCCGCCACCGCCGTTGCCCTGTTCAGCCTGTTGCTATATGGCGTCGGCGTCGGCGTGACGCCGCCCGACGCCGAAAAGATGATGACCGTGGATCCGCTCACCTCGCTGACCGGGTCGGATGGCGAGGGCAGCGGGGGCGCACGGGCGAGCGCAGACGCCGCGTCCACCCCGCCCCGCGGCGTTCAGGCTACCACCACGAAAGAAAAGTCTGTTACGCCCCAGCGCGTCCCCGTCACCAGCGGCGATACGATTCGCATCAAAAATGCGTATGAAAACGAACTGCCGCTGGCCTGGATCGTGGCGCTGAACGGCCCCTATGCCGGACAGGAATACCGCTTGCAGAAGATCACCGACATTGGCCGGGAAAGCGATCATAACGACGTGGCGCTGGATGATCGCACCATCTCTCGCCAGCACGCCCGCATCCGCTACGAAAAGGGCGCCTTCGTCATTTACGATCTCGCCAGCGCCAACGGCGTCCTCATCAATGGCTCCCAGGTGCAGCGACGGGTGCTGGCGCATGGCGATCGCATCAAACTGGGGCAGGTGATGCTGGGCGTGTTGATGGTGCAGGAGGATATGGATATTGATCTGACGCCCGAAAATGACTCTCCAGCCGAGACTGCCGTCTCACCCGTCGAATAGCCGCCATGCCAAGCAAAAAAAAGAAGAAACGAAAAAACGTTTATTACCGGGCTGCCGGCGGCGTGGTTGTGGATGATGCGGGCCGCGTTTTGCTGCTGGCGCGGCATGTCGAGCGCCGGGGCGCCACAATCCATGAGATTCGCCTGCCTAAAGGGCATATCGATCCGGGCGAGACGCCCGCAGAAGCCGCTTTGCGCGAGGTCTGCGAGGAAAGCGGCTATTGCCATCTCCAGATCATCGCCGATTTGGGCGAGGCGCATGTTTCATTCGATTATCGCCATAAACATGTCGAGCGGGATGAGCGCTATTTTCTCATGCGGCTGACCCGATCCGGGCAGCAGGCCCAGCAATTCCACAACGAACATTCCGAAGAAGCGCTCTTCGTTCCCTTTTGGGCGGATTCCCCCGAGGCGGCGGAAGCGTTGCTGACGTATGAATCGGAGAAGCAGTTTCTGCGCCGCGCCCGGGCGTGGCTGGCGGCCCGCAAAGACGCAGATGTTTGATCATCATCCGGCCCGAGTTGTTTTCTGGATCGCCACATGTCCCCAATTCCCATTCTCTACATTGATCTGGCGCCGCATCCCGGCGGTTCCGTCATCAGCCTCAGTCATCTGCTGAGCGGGCTGGATCGAACGCAATGGCGGCCCATGGTCATTTTATCTCGCCAGAATGACTTTGCCGGTTTCGAAAAGATGGGGATTCCGGTGGCCCACGTGCCCACGCCCCAGCGGGAGAAACGCCCTGCGGGCGTGGTGGAGCAAGTGCGGCAGGGAAAAGCGGCCGCGAGCATTCGTTCCACGCCCGTCTTGTCGCACATCTGGCATTGGGGCGGTGCGCTGCGGCATTGGCGGCGGAATGTCCTGCCGGTGGTGCGGGCGCTAACGCCCATCATCCGTGACTTCAACCCGACCCTGATTCATCTGAACGACAGCGTAGCGCTGATGCAGCATGCTGTGCTGGCGGCCCGACGCACCCGCACGCTCGCTATCGTGCACAGCCGCGCCCTGGTCCCCACATCAGCGTTCGATCGACGAATTCTCGTTCCTGGACTGAGCGGCATGATCTTCATCTCGCAGGCGGTGGCGCAGGATCAGTTGCGAGGCGTCGCCAGACCGCCCCTCACCCGCGTCATTCCCAACGCCGTCGATATCGCCCAGTTCGAGCAGCCGGTGGATGGGGCGTCTGTGCGCCGCGAGCTGGGCATAGCGCCCAATGCGCCGCTGGTGGGGATGATCGGACGCATCATCCCCTGGAAAGGGCAGCATGTTTTCATCGAGGCCTTCGCCCGCCTGCGGCAGCGTCACCCGCGGGCCATGGCGATTCTGGTCGGAAGCGCCGACACCGCACAGGGCGAGGAATATGGGGCGAGGTTGCAGCAGCGCAGCCGGGAGCTGGGACTGACGGACAACCTCCTCTGGCTGGGGCATCGCCGGGATATTCCGCAGCTCTTGGCTGCTATGGATATCCTGGTGCATTGCTCGGTGGAACCGGAGCCTTTCGGGCGGGTGCTCATCGAGGGCATGGCCGCGGGAACGCCCGTCATCGCCAGCGCGGCCGGCGGCGCCATGGAGATCGTGGAGGAGGGCGTGACCGGGCTGCTGACGCCGCCAGCCGATGTTCCGGCCCTGGCCCGGGCCATGTCAAGGCTGATAGAAAATGAGGCGCTGCGAGAGCGTTTACGACAAAATGGGCGCCGCGTGGTGCGCGATCGTTATGACATTCCTTCCCACGCCGCCGCGGTGGCGGATTTTTATCGAATGGTGCTGGGATTGTAGCGCCAATCTAAAAAATAATGGATCGACTGAAAAAAGCTTAATCTCACGCAAAGCTGCCAAGGCGCAAAGGGAAATATCATGGTTTCGCCAAGGAAAAGTAGCTGAAACCACACCATTTTCGCTGTCTTCTCTATCGTCGCTGCTGATCGCAACATTTTTCAGGGGAGCCAATAATGGCTCAGCCGGATTTCGCGGGGGCGTCCCCCATCTCCGGAGGTTTCATCAACTGCGGCGCTTATCCTCTTGTTGACAATTCGGGTATAATGGAACGACGCATCCATCCATCGTCCCGGGGAGCCCCCCAACTCCCTGTTTTTCTCATCTCTTATGTCTCAAACTTGCTCTCGCTGCGGCTCCAAAATCCCCGAAGGACACGCTATTTGTCCGACTTGCGGCGCTCGCGCGCCCAAAGCTACGAAGTATGTGCGATGCAGCCATTGTCTGCACCGCGCGCCCGCCGGTCTCACTGTCTGCCCCCATTGCGGGCGAGAGCTGAAACCCTGGCGGGCCGATAAATGGGCGCTGACCTTCAGTCTGTTGGCGT
>JALSPL010000066.1 GCA_026985975.1 Anaerolineae bacterium
CGCATGTATCGCCATCTGGCCTCGCTCACCGACGATTTCGAGCTGGAAGTCTCGGTGGATGAGACCGAGACCGTGACCTCGACCGCGGAGCATTTCTTCATCGCCAGCGAGCTGAAGCGCCTGGGCATGCAATGGGTGAGCCTGGCGCCCCGCTACGTGGGTGAATTCGAAAAAGGCGTGGATTACATCGGCGATGTGGACGCGTTCGAGGCCAGTCTGGCCCAACACGCGGCCATCGCCCGCCATTTTGGCCCCTACAAGCTCAGCATCCACTCCGGCTCCGACAAATTCAGCATCTATCCCGCCTTCGCCCGCCAGACCCGGGGCCTGGTGCATCTGAAGACGGCCGGAACCAGCTACTTGGAGGCGCTGCGAGTCATCGCCCGGGTGAATCCGGCGCTGTTTCGGGCGATTCTGGCCCTGGCCATCGAGCGCTACCCCATCGACCGGGCCACCTATCACGTCTCGGGCGAATTGGCCAACGTGCCCGACCCGGCCACTACGCCCGACGCCCAACTGGAAAGCTACCTCGATCAATTCGACGCCCGCCAGGTGCTGCACGTCACTTACGGCTCCGCCCTGGACGCGTTCGGCGATAATATCATCGCTACGCTGCGGGCCAATGACGAGGCCTACTACAACGCGCTGGAAATCCACTTCCGCAAGCATTTGCAGCCTTTTGCGGCATAGAGACTGTACAAACAAGAGCCGCTTCCAGATTGCGGGGGCGGCTCTTCGCAGTTGATTTCGGGAAAGAGGTGGGGAGATTCAATGACGTCAGAGATGGGGCGGATATTGGGGGTTCAGATCAAGCGCTACGCCCTTTAGAGTGTGTTGCCGTAAGCATCACCGCCGCTATCAGCAGCCAGACCGTTGCCATGCAGATTCGCCAATTCACGGTTTTCGTGGCAAAATTTATGGGAAGATGCTCCCAGGACAGTGTGGAAGCGCAACAGCACACATGAGGCGGCGTCTTTGTTTGCCGCTTGGCTTTTTTGTTCGGTTCCCAACGCGCGAAATACAGGTCAATCCGCCAACGATTGATTCCTCTCCATTCCCCCAAAACAATCGCATATGAATTCCCCCACTTCAAAACGCCGGTCTGCAATCCTTATTGGCGTTATTCTTGCGTCGGTTGCTGTTTTTTTACTCGTTGCTATCTGGAAACAATATATAGCGAGCCCGAAGCCGCCTCCCACACCCGTTGCCGCCATCACTGAAATTCCGACAGTGATGGTCACGGAGACCGCCGGTTCAGCCACGTTTGAACCAGCGACGCCAGGGCCTGCTGGCGGGGGCGTTTCGGCGCCACCCTCGGTTTCACCGTTTTCGGGCCTGGTTGCGGGCATGTATGTGGGCTATGATCAATCATCTCTGACCGGGAACAATCTGGATTATGCTCGCGGCAGTCATTTTTTCATTCCCTGGCGGCGCATCGAAGATAATCCTCGCGGGCATTATGACTGGTCATTGATCGACAAATCTTTATCGGAACTTGCGCCTGGCAAAAAGGCGATTATTCGTATTGTCATTCGATGTGAAGACGTGGTGACGAATGATGGCTCGATGCGGGATTCCTGCGCCCCCATCTGGACATTGGATTATGATCCTGTTATCGAAAAGGATGCGCCGTGCACTGCTGCAACCCGGCGCATTAATTATCTCGATCCAGTGGTCGAGCAGGGGTTGATCGATTTGATTCACGCCATGGGAGAAAGGTACAGAGATGACGCTCGCATTGCTGCGGTGGAAATAGGCGTCGGCTATGCAGGCGAGCCCGTGCCGTGGCCGCACACCCGCACGATTTGTGATCATGATCAGCAGGAAGCGGCCTATCGGGCGCGGCCCGAATATGCCGAGCCGGGCAAGGCCTGGGCGCAATATCACAAGGATATCATTGGCGCTTATGCCGATGCGTTTCAGGGGAAAGTTCCGCTTCTCACCATCATCAACGCCGCCTTTGCGGAGCGTTATCGCGCCGATGTGGTGCGGTATGCCGTCAGCCGCGGCGTGGGCCTGGCTCTGACGTCACTGCACAGTGATTTCAATGCCAATCGCGGCAGCGGGAAACAGGTGTGTTATTGGGGCTTGAGCACCGAGCCGGGCTTCGATAATGATTCAGAAGCGGCGCAGGGGGCCTATCTCACGACATGGGCGCCGCTGGTTGTAAACAAGGGACGCGTGCCCATCGGCATGGAATTCAACAATCGCTACGACAATACAGGCCGAATTCCTCCTGAAGGCGAAGCCTTCACACGGTGGGCGATGCTCAACGCTCTGGACAAAGGGGCGGATTATGTTTTGCCGTTCAATGATGGCAGGGGCTTTCCCGGCAACATCTATTATCAGGACGTTTGGGATTTTTATAATCGCTATGCCGGACGCGACGCTCACAACACGCCCGATGTGTGGATTGCTTTCCGCAGCCCGTGGAAGAAAGGAGCCTGGTGCCCGGATATTTATGATTACAGTTGGCATCTGACTTCGGAGATGGAGACATTGCCCTATGCCGATGCTCCGAGTCAAGATCGGGTGGACGCTATCGATCTGGTCACGGGCGCTTTCGATGTCGGTCCGCAATCGGACTGGCGTTACTATTACGCCCGCAAAACAGCAGACGCCTGGCCCGTATTCAATCTTGACGTCGATGATGCGTTCCTTTCTGGCGGCGTCAATGAGGTGGATGTCATTGTCACTTATTTCGATCATAACCGGGGCGGCAAGTGGACGCTCGTCTATGATAGCGTTGAGGGCGAAAAGGTTGCCGGGAGCGTCTCTTTGACCGGATCGAACCGTTGGCGAAAGAAAGTCTTTCATCTGACTGACGCCCGGTTTGCCAATGGCTTGTCGCCTTTCAGCAAACGAAGCCGGGCCGCCGGCTTTGATCTGCGCCTGGACAGAGCCGATGCGGTTGATGATATTTTCAGCATGGTGCAGGTCATTCCCGGCGGAGGACGTCCGCCCCTGACGCCAACGCCCGGCCCGCCAGCCGCCACGCCCACTGCCACGCCTGTTCCCGGCGCACAGACGATTAGATTTCAGCAGGGATTGAATGACTATCATGGCGTGGCGGACACTTACATCAATGTCTGGCATCCCAACGCGGCGTATAACAAAAAGACGGTGCTGGCTGTGCGCGTCAACAATCTGATGTCCGGATTGTTACGATTTGATCTGAGGCAAATTCCTCCGGGCTCCAGGGTGCTGGAGGCCAGATTACATCTCGTCCGCGTCGATCCGCGAGATCCTACAGTGTATCTGGATGTTTATAAACTCCGACGTCGGTGGGATGACGCCGCTACTTATAAGCGGAGTAGTAAGAATGTCGCCTGGCAAAAACCGGGCGCATTGGGGCTGAAGGATGCTGATCCTGATCCGCTGAACGCTGAGCCTGTTATTGCGCCACCGGGCGGCGAAGTCGCATTCGACGTGTCCGCCGCCGTACAGAAATGGATCAACAATCCATCTCAGAACTTCGGCCTGATTATTCGGGGCCAGAGCAATGTCAACAAGCAATATAGCTTTGGCAGCAGTGATGCGCATAAGCTGACGCAACGCCCGTATCTCCAAATCAGCTTTATCCCGCCCACGCCAAAACCGACGGCCACGCCCGCGTCGACGCCAACAGCCATTGCCACCGCCACTCCGACGCCCTTGCCAACGGCGACCGAAACGCTGTTGCCCACCGTGACGCCCACAACAACCCCTCAGCCGCCCACGCCCTCCCCCGCCACGCGCACGGCTACGCCCACGCCGCCATCCACCGGCACGGTCGCGCCCGTTCCTGCAATCACGTCCACGCCCACTCCATCGCCTTCCCCGCCGCCCACTGCGACGCCCGCCCCCGTCTGTCAGTTGCAGATTGAGCGCACCATCGCTATCGGCCCGCATCCCAAGGGCGTCGCCGCCTGGCCCGCCGGAGCGCTTGTGGGCATGCAGGATGATAGCAGTCTGGCAGTGGTGGGCGATGATGGGCGGGTAAGTCATATCGGCGCCAGCGGCAATGGCGCCAATGCCGTCGTTTACAGCAACGGCCTGGCCTATATGGTGCACCGCAACAGCGCCAATGTCAGCGTCATCGATCCCCGGACCGGACGGCAGATCGCCGTCATTCCCGCGGGCAATCTGCCCTGGGGGGCCGCCGCCAACGGCAGACGGCTCTTTGTCGTCAATTTCGGTGATGGCGTCGTCAGCGTCGTTGATCTCACCACCAATCAACCTGTTGCTACGACAGCGATCCACGCCATGCCCGCCCTGGCGGCCGCGGGCTCCCATCGTGCCTATATCACCCACCTGGATGGCTACGTCAGCGTCATCGGTGACAATGGCGCGCTGCTGGACGTCTTCGGGCCGCTGCCGGACCACAACGCCTTTGGCGTCGCTCTGGATGAAGCGCATCACCGTCTGTTCGTCAGCAACCGCCAGGGACGTGAAATTCTGGTGTTGAACAGTGAAAGCGGTGATGTCCTCAAGCGCATCTCTGTCGCTCCTTACATGCCCTACGCTCTGACGTATGTCCCGGAAACCGACCTGCTCTATGCCGTGGACGCCGCCAATAATCGGTTGCTGGGCATTCAGCCCGAGCGCGGCGAGATTTTCGCCAATCTGGGCGTCAGCCGTCAGAACGCAGATCATGGCGGGCAGGGACTGAGCGCCTCGGAGGATGGCGCCCGACTCTATGTTCCCGCCTACGACGCCGGGACGCTGGATGTCATTCGGGCCAGCAGGTGCCCCTGATTTTATCTCAACCGTCGACAAAGCCCCGAGGATAATCGCGTCTCGGGGCTTTGTTTTTGAGATAAGACGCTATGCCAGTCCCCTGCTTTTTACCAGCACCTTCCACTGGCCGCGCTGAACTTTTTCGTCTCGCTGATTCAGAATATCCATCTTGAACCAGACATAACCGCCCCCCAGCCGTTTGACCTCTTTCTTCTCCGTCACTGTCGCCCGCAAGCGAACCGTGTCGCCGATGAGAACGAACTTGCGGAATTGCCATTCCAGCTCCATGAATGCCATCACCGTATCTTCCATAAAACCCAGCCGCACTGCCAGGCCCGAAGCAATGGAAAGCACCAGCAGGCCATGAGCGATACGCTCGCCCGCAAGCTGCTCTTTGGCGTATTCCGCATTGGTGTGAATCAGGTTCCAGTCGCCCGATAGCATGGCGAATTGCACCACATCGGCCTCGGTAATGGTGCGGCCAACGCTCTCGACGCTATCGCCGATCTCAAAATCTTCGAAATACAGGCCCGTGGGCGGGGCTAATTTGCTCATCGAAAACTCCTTTGGGAATGAGTGGGATGTTTTCCTGATTGTACTGTCTGTCTCGCCCCCTGTCAAAACACATGTCATTTCCCATCCCTACGATTTGTACTATAATGACAAATGCAATGATCCCCCACCATCACTCACAGGAGCGCAAACCATGTCCGATGTTGCAAAAGTGATCGAATTGGTCGGGAAATCCGACAAGGGTTGGGAGGACGCGGCGGCCAATGCCGTCAAAGCCGCCTCTCGCACCCTGCACAATATCACCGGCGTCCAGGTCATGAACATGACCGCCAAGGTGAAGGACGGCAAAATCGTCGAATACAAGACGACGGTCAAAATCGCTTTCGCCGTCGCCTCGTAAAACAAAAGACCTTCGAGATTTCGCCAACCTCGAAGGTCTTCTTCATTAGCAGGTCACTTCCTGCACCACCGGCACGATGACGGGGTTGCGGCGGGTGGTCTGATAGAAGTAGCGGCTCAGGGCTTGCTGGATGCTCACCAGCATAGCCTGACGTTTCTTGTTTTTGTTTTTCTTGATGGTTTTTTCCAGGGTTTCCAGGGCTCCTTTCAGCACCGTGTCGGTCTGGTCGGTGTAGATGGCGCCTTGAGTGACGAGCTGGGGCTTGCCAGCCAGCTCGCGGCCGCCTTTTTTCATGGGGATGATGGCGACCACGAAGCCGCCTTTGGCCAGGGCGTCACGTTCATGCAGCACCTTGGGCCCGACATCGCCCACGCCGCTGCCATCCACAAAAACGTAGCCGCCCGGCGTATGATCCACCACCCGGCAGCCCTCGGGCGTGATCTCCAGCACATCGCCATCTTTGATCTGGGTGATGCGATCTCGGGAGATGCCCATGGTTTCGGCCAGCTTGGCATGCAGATGAAGATGCCGCAGCTCGCCATGCACGGGGATGAAGAATTTGGGATGCACCAGCGATAGCAGCAGCTTCATCTCCTCCTGGCTGGCGTGGCCCGAGACATGCACATGCGCCAGCGGCGGATAGATGACCTCGGCGCCTTTGGAGACCAGTTGGTTGATCATCTTCGCCACTTCCTCCTCGTTGCCGGGGATGGGAGAAGATGAGATGACCACTGTGTCCTCTTTGCGCAACATGATGTCGCGATGGCGGTCTGTGGCGATGCGGGCCAGCGCCGCTTCGGGCTGACCCTGGCTGCCTGTGATCATGATGGTGACCTGCTTGGGGGGCAGTTTTTTGGCTGTATCCAGCCGCACATAGACGCCCTTGGGCACTTTGATGTACCCCAGCTTGCGCGCGGTCTCGAAGTTCTGAATCATCGAACGCCCGGCGATGGCGATTTTGCGGCCATGTCGATGGGAAATGTCGATGATCATTTGCAAGCGGTTGAGCTGGGAGGCGAAGGAGGCCACCAGCACCCGGCCCGGAGCGTCTCGCATGATCTGATCGAAAACCGGCTCCAGCGTCTTCTCCGAGGGCGTGAATCCCGCCCGTTCTGCGCCGGTGGAATCTGCGAACAGGGCCAGCACGCCCGGTTCGGCCAGCGCCGCCAGCCGCGATAGATCGGGGCCTTCGCCGCTGGGCGGGGTGAGATCGATCTTGAAATCGCCGCTATGGATCAGACGCCCTACGGGCGTGTCGATGGCCAGCGCCATGCTGTCGGGAATGGAATGACTGAGGAAAACGCTGTGCACGTCGAAGGGCCCCAGCCGCACCACATCGCCCGGCTCGATTTCGTGCAGATCGGGCCTGTAATTTTTGCCAAAGTATTCTTTCAGCTTGCGCTCCACCAGGGCCAGAACCAGTTTGGTGGAATAAATGGGCGCCTGAATTTCTTCCAGCAGAAAGGGCAGGGCGCCGGTGTGATCTTCATGACCGTGGGTAATGACGATGCCGCGCACCCAGTCTTTTTTATCACGCAGATATTCGAAGTTGGGGATGACCAGGTCCACGCCCAGCATATCCTGTTCGGGGAACATGACGCCGGCGTCGACGATGAGGATGTTCTTCCCGTATTCGAAGACGTTCATATTGCGGCCGATTTCGCCCAGGCCGCCCAGGGGGATGAATTTTAGTGTATTTTTTGCCATAATGTTGGTTTGTTTTTGTTGTGAAGTGAATAGGTGGCGGAGGCGTGTGATCCGTGAAACGCAATCCGTGACAATAGTTCGCGTTTCACCCGTCAATCTTCACGCTATCTTGTAAACAGAGCCACTGTGGTGAAATAATAAGTTTGAGGCGCAGCATCGATGGCTGTGGCCTCGATAAAGCGATAATTGGCTGATTTGAGTTGTTCCATATCCCGGGCCAGGGTGGCGGGATTGTCTGTGATGTAGACCAGTCGCCGCGCGCCCAGCCGGGCCAGGTTCTGAGCGATGCGATGCCCCACACCCTCATTCGGCGGCGTGACCACGGCCAGATCGATGGGATCTTGCAATTTGCGCAGCACTTTGGGAGGCGGGCCTTCGTGCAACGCCACATTGTCAAGATGGCTGCAATTGAAAGCCGCGTTCTCCATAGCGTAAGGATTTTCCTCGACGCCGATGACCATGCTGACGGTTTCGGCCAGGCCCAGGGTGATGAGTCCGTGACCGCTGTAGACATCCATCAGCACCTGGCCCGGCCCGGCTCGCAGATACGCCCGCACCTGGGCAATGAGCAATTCGGCGGCGGGGATGTTGAAGGGACGGCGGGCGCCGGGACCCAGACGATAAGTGCGCCCGGCAATCGTCTCGAAATACCAGGGATCGCCCACCAGGGGCTGGACGCGACCATCGCTTTTTTCCAGCACGATAGAGACGGGGAAATCGACCTCGATGGCGGGCGCTTCATCGCCGCGGGTGCGCAGCGCCACCAGCCGCTCACCCGTGCCCAGACTCACAGTCAGGTCCACGCTGCGCAAACCATCCCACGCCACATTGAAATCCTGGAACAGCGCTTCCAGGTCGGGATGAAGGATGGGGCAGGCGTCGATGGGCTGGACGTCGTAACTGTCGGGTCGGCGCAGACCCAGGGTCTCGCCCGCAGGATAAAACGTCATCCGGGTGCGATAGCGCCAGGGCTCTCCCGCACTGCGCGTCTTGCGCACCAGCGGTTTCTTCACCCCGCCCAGGCGTTGCAGTTGGTCGCGCAGGATGCGGGCCTTGTAATCGAGCTGTGCGGGACGGGCGATGTGCTGCCACTGACAGCCGCCGCAGCCATCGGCCCCGAACCAGGGGCAGGCAGGCTGCACCCGGCTGGGACTGGGCGCGAGGACTTCCAGCAGCCGGGCCCGGGCCCAGCGTTTGTGAGATTCCGTTATCTGCACCCGCACCCGCTCGCCCGGCAGCGCATAGGCTACAAAGATGGTGCGATGATCATATTTTCCCAGCGCCTCGCCGCCGTGGGCGACGCCTGTCATTTTCAGTTCGATGATGTCTTTCATGGTTCATCATACGACGATTGCTCGTCACATTGGTGACTTGTAATCGGGTGCAAAACGCCATCATCAAGATGAAAATGATTACGAAGCTTTGTGATGTATATGAAAGAGCTTGGCTCTGCATATTCTTCCATTTTGCAGACGCACCAAACAAACATTGTGCGCAGGGAAGCGCATGCGTCGAGCCGAGACAGGATATGCGGAACATCCAGGCGTGATAGAATTTGGGCTATCGTTTTTGTTTCAGAATAATTCTTACAGCGTCTCTTTAGCTCTCCTTTTGGATGACGCATTTTTTCAACATCATCCTTGCACTCTTCTAATGGCGGCGAGCAGTCCAATACATCGTTTACGGCTTGAGGGTGGGCAAAAAAGTAAGCCTCCAACATATTTACAAGAAAATGCACAGCTACCCGACGCTTTTGAGAGTCATTCAAAACGCTATCCAATGCCTTGCGATATCTATCGAAAATAGCCGGCGCCTTATCTCGGCGTTTGTACTCTAAATCATCAATCAGCAATACCAGGCTACAAGGTTTTTCGTCCAGGTATTTCCGTGAAGGAAGACCAATCTGCTCTGCATCCCTTGTTGGAACAAGGCCCTTTGATCCAACGACCTTTAGCCGCCTCTTTTTTGAAGTGATGGGGGAGCGTTGATCTATTTTTCGAATAACCTCAAAGTGACAATACCCCGAGGCGGCCAGTTCGCGAAATAAGAGGGGTAAATGATTGCGTTCCCCTTCTCCTGTAACAATAAGTCCAAAATGGAAAAAGGTGCACGGCTTCATGCCACCGGCTCCTCCAGGAAACGTTTACTTTGTGGAGCAATAAGCTCGGCCATGTAGAGAGCGCCTGCCGCATAATCTTCCAATAAATCTCGAACTTCTGATATTTCATTTCCCCATCGCATTTTGGTCTCGCCTTTTTGTCCTATCTCTACGGCCAAAATATTGGCAGGATCAAATTGACTCAGTAAAACAGGGGAGTGCGTGGCTATGAATATCTGTTTGTTCCAACGTTCGACGGCCAGTTTAACAGCTTTAGCGAAAATAGAAATAGCATAGGGATGCAAGGATGTTTCGGGTTCATCGAACAGGATCAGAGAATCTCTATCTGCACCTTCAGAGAATAACGCCGTCAGATGAATGAGCATTTGCAGGTGCCCGTCTGAAACGCCAGACGCCTGGATGCGTTGACGACGATTTTTTTCGATAAATTCTCCATAAACGCTACTCGGGCCGGTCTGTTCGAGATAAAGTTCATCAAAGGAAGGAAAACTTTGTCTCATAAAATGAATAATAGTGTCGTAACGTTCGTCAATAACGCGTCGACCATAGATGTTTCGCAGCACTGACCACAAGTTTTCTCCCCGTTCCCAGAGGAATGTCTGAAAGCTTGATTCAGAACCATATTTACGGATGCCGTAAAGGTTGATTTCGCGCGAGTGGTAAAAGTGAACGAAATGTAATAATCGATCCAGATCATAGGCCGCACGAGGCGTGTTTTCTTCAAGATCAACGTATCGGGTGAATGCCAGCTTTTCTGGTTCCCGCAGTTGCACCTGGACATATCCATTCATTTTCTGGTGGAAGAATCGAACCTTGTCGCTGCCTATTATACGGTCAATCAACAATCGACCTGTGGCCTTTTCCATCAACTTTTCGCCAACAAATGGTTCAATACGGCCAGATGAAAATCCAAACGTCACTGAGTATCTTGCGGCGCCGGTCTCTATAACGATCTCTATCGGATCATCGTTCTCCGCCCAATCCCACAAGACGCCGATTCCATGGCTGCGTTTACTGGCGGCATCATCCACCCCGCGCTTGGCGCAGTCCCGCACGAACCAGATTGCATCCAGAAATGTTGATTTGCCAGCGCCATTGGGGCCGAACAGGACGTTAAGAGGTTTGGGATCGATCGTTACATTTTCCAGAGACCGGAAATTTTTGATATGTAATCTGGTTAAGTAATTGCTCATTTTCGTTGTCGTACTGATTCAGGAGTTCCATCATGTATGAAGGAGATTCAAATATGCTTCATTATATCACCCTGCTTCGATTATTCATAATCATTGTCGTCATCTCATAATTTCTATGAAAATTTTGATAAAAATTGACAAGGGCTTGCGGGCGTGCTAGAATAGCTCACCCAAATCCCTTCCCGAGGCTCCCCCGTGCATCCTGTTCGACAAAAGATACTGGAATATCTCAAACGACACGGACAGGCCACTGTCACCGAACTGGCGGATCATCTGGAACTGGCGCCCGTTTCCGTCCGCCATCATCTGGATCTGCTCATCGGCGATAATCTGGTGGAGACTTCGCGCGTGCGCAGGCAGGCGGGGGCCGGGCGCCCCACGCGTCTCTACGCCCTCACGGATCAGGCTGATTCGCTCTTCCCCAACAATTATCAGCAACTGGCCCGCGAAAGCTTGCACATCCTCAAACGCACCTTATCGCCCGAGCAGTTCACCGAGGTGATGACTGAACTGGCTCACAAGGCGGCGGATCGGGCGCCTGGGGGATTGGAGGCGCTCCCGTCGGCAGAGCGTTTACAGGCGACCATACAATTTTTGAACGAAGAGGGGTATATGGCTTTTTGTGAATGCGAGCAGGATGAAATTTTTCTGCACACCTGCCATTGTCCATACAAGGATCTGGTTAGCGACCATCCCGAGATATGCCAGATCGACTACGTTTTGATTCGACGATTGACGGGAATGACGCCGCTGCGCGTTTCGCACATGACCAACGGCGGTGTGCGCTGCACGTATAAATTGATTGATGTTGACGCTGTGTCCTCACCCGTTTCTCCGGTCAAAATCCCCGCCAATGTCTGAAAGCGCTGTCGTGACCAGGTCCTCTTCATCGGCCATCATCGATCAATTTGGTCGGCGGCTCACCTATCTGCGCGTCTCCCTGACCGACGTCTGCAATCTGCGCTGCGTCTATTGCATGCCCGAGGACATGACTTTTCGTCCCCGCCGGGAGCTGATGTCGGATGCGGAGATCATCGCCATCGTGCGAATGATGGCGGCGTTGGGGATCGACAAAATCCGGCTGACGGGGGGCGAGCCCACGGTGCGGCCCAATGTGGTGGAAATCGTGCGTCAAATCGCCCGCATCGAGGGCATTCGCGACATTACCATGACCACCAACGCCCTCCTGCTGGCGCAACTGGCCGAACCCCTGGCCCGCGCCGGCCTGGATCGCGTCAACATCTCCCTCGATACGCTGGATCCCGGCAAGTTCAAATTCATCACCCGCTGGGGAGATTTGAACAAAGTGCTGGCGGGCGTGGAGGCGGCGGAGGCCGCGGGCCTGCAGCCCATCAAACTCAATGCGGTGGTGACTCGCGGCTTCAATGACGGCGAGGTCGTGGATCTGGCCCGACTCACCCTGGATCGGGCGTGGCAGATTCGTTTTATCGAGCTGATGCCCTTCGGCAGCGAAGCTGACTTCGCCCAGAGCGCTGTGGTTCGCTCCAGCGAGACGCGACGGCGCATCGAGGCGGCCCTGGGGCCCCTGACAGAGATTCCGGGCAGCGATCCGCGGGATCCCGCCCGCCCTTATCGCCTGGCTGGCGCCCGCGGCAGCATCGGCTTCATCAGCTCCGTTTCGGAACCTTTCTGCGGCAGTTGCAATCGTCTGCGTCTGACCGCCGATGGCAAACTGCGTTTGTGTTTGTTGCGGGATGGTGAATACGATATCCTGACGCCGCTGCGGGCGGGCGCGTCCATCTCCCGGATCCAGCAAGAAATTCTGGACGCGGCTTATTTCAAGCCTTGGGGTCACCGCCTGCCTGACGGCGATGTTCCCCAATCGCGCCTGATGTCGCAGATCGGTGGATGAAACAAGGTGCGGAAACGACGGGGCGAAGCGCCAGACAGAGCGCACAAGATCGTGGGGATGTGTGTTATTATTTGAAAATGAACATCGTTGTTTTACTCATTCTTTTCATTCATTCCCGAAAGGAGCAAACTCATGGGTGAAGCTGTTGTTGCACATCGACCCGTTGACACCAACCGAAGCGAGATCTTCAGTTGGGCCATGTATGATTGGGCGAACTCTGCGTTCAGCACCATCGTCGTCACAACTCTGCTGGGGCCTTATCTCTCTAATCTGGCCCAGAGCGCAAGCGGGGTGAGCTTTTTGGGAATGCGTTTTGAACCGGACGCCTTCTTCCCCACCATGGTCTCCATCTCGGTGATTCTACAGGTGTTTCTGCTGCCATTGCTGGGGACGATTGCAGATTATTCGATGCTGAAAAAACGGCTGATGCTGGCCTTCGCCACCCTCGGCGCTGTCGCCACGCTGCTCCTGTTCTTTGTTCAGCCCGATCTACCGCTGCTGGGGACCAACGGCGCGATTTTGCTGGGCGGCCTGCTGTTCATCCTGGCGAATCTTTCCTTTGGCGGGGCGGTGGTGCTCTATAACGCGTTTCTGCCCGATATCGCCGAGCCCAAAGATCGGGATCGGGTTAGCTCCTTCGGGTGGGCGCTGGGGTATCTGGGCGGCGGGCTGGCGTTGCTCATCGCCCTGGGGCTTTTCACCGTCATGGCGGATAAAGGTCTGGCCGTACGCATCGGGCTGGCTCTGGCCGGAGCCTGGTGGCTCATCTTCACCCTGGCCTTTCCGGGCCGCAAACTGCGCCAGCGCCCGGCCCTCAAACAACTGCCTGAGGGCGAAAATTATCTCAGCCAGGGCGTCAAGCAGATCTGGCGCACGCTGACCACCATGTACCGGGAATATCCCGAAACCCTCAAGTACCTCATCGCCTATCTCATCTACAACGATGGCATCCAGACGGTCATTGTCGTCTCCACCATGTTCGCGGCCACCGAGTTGGGTGCGAAGGCGGATACGCTGATGATGCTCATTCTGATGATTCAATTCCTGGCCTTTTTCGGAGCCTTGCTTTTTGGTTGGTTTGCCGGGAAGATGGGAGCCAAAAAGGCCATCATCATCTCCATCATCATCTGGGCGGGCATCGTCATTTACGCTTACGCCCTGCTTTATCAGATATGGCAGCTTTTCATTTTGGGCGCGTTTGTGGCCCTGGTGATGGGCGGCTCGCAGGCTCTCAGCCGTTCGCTCTACTCCCAGCTCATCCCCCGCCAAAACGAGTCCGAGTATTTCGGTTTTTATGAGATCAGCGAACGGGGCACGTCGTGGATCGGGCCGCTGGTTTTCGCGGCGGCGGTGCAGTTCACCGGCAGCTCTCGCGTGGCCATCCTCTCCCTTATTCTTTTCTTTATCGTGGGCCTGTTGCTGCTCATTCCGGTCAACGTGCGCAAGGCCATGCTGGATGCAGGCAATGACCCCACCGGCGTGGTGCTTTGATAATTGATGACCAATGATTCATGATTAAAGATTTAAAGTGAATCGGCCTGGTCTTCGTTAATTTACATCAAATAACGTTGGAATCAATTAATCATTAATCATGGCTTCCCTGAAAAAAGGTCGGAATCAGCAACGGCAGTCGAGGAAACAGCAAAAATGATGGGGTTTCAGCCATAATTTCTTGGCGAAACCTTGATATTCCCCTTTGCGTCCTTGCGACTTTGCGTGAGACAAAGCTTTTTTCAGGCGATCCAATCATTGATATTTGATTTTGACTTACCACCTTGCCATTCTTCTCTCCTTTTGTAGACCAACATCATGCCTCAACCTCTTATCGCCCTGGAATCCACTGTCATCGCTCACGGGCTGCCCTGGCCCAAAAACTACGAAACCGCCCTGCATCTGGAGGATGTGGCCCGCGCAGCGGGCGCCGAGCCCCGCACCTGCGGCTTCTGGCAGGGCGAGCCCGTCGCCGGCCTCACGCCCGAGCAGATCGCCCACTTCGCTCAGGGCGGCGATGTGATCAAGGCTTCTCTGCGAGACCTGGGCATCGTGGCCGCCCGCGGCCTGCACGCGGCCACCACCGTCGCCACCACCATGTGGGTGGCCCACCGTCACGGTATCGAAGTCTTCGCCACCGGCGGTTTGGGCGGCGTGCATCGGGGGAATGACTACGATGAATCAGCCGATCTCACCGCTTTGGCCACCATTCCCGTGCTGGTGGTGTGCGCCGGAGCCAAGGCTATTTTGGATTTACCCCGCACCCGCGAGCGGCTGGAGACCCTGGGCGTGCCGGTCATCGGCTACGGCGTGGATGAGATTCCCGCCTTCTACACCCGCAGCAGCGGCCTGCCCGTAGACGCCCGCTGCGACACGCCCGCGGAGGCGGCCGCCATCTGGCAGGCGCATCGGCGTTTGGGCCTGCGCACCGGCATGTTGGTCACCGTTCCCGTGCCCGAGGCCGACGCCATGGACGAGGCCCTGGCCGATGAAGCCATCGCCAAAGCCCTGGCCGCGGCCGATGAAGCGGGCGTCAAGGGCAAGGAGATCACCCCCTTCCTGCTGAGCTACATCGCCGATTACACGGGCGAGGTCTCGCTGCGGGCCAATCTGGCGCTGTTGGAAAACAATGTGCGTCTGGCCGCGGCCATTGCCCGGGAGATGGCGTGAGGAGTTTAAGAGTGAACGCTGAAAAGGCTGATGAGCGCAGATGAGAAAGATAGGAGATTGATAGAGATGCGGTGGAGATTCAGTGGAGATTCAATAGAGATTCAATGGAGATTTGATGGAGATTCCAAATCTCGACGAATCTCGATGAATCTCGACGAATCTCGACGAATCTCGATGAGTCTCAATGAATTTCCATGAATCTCGGGACGTTCGCAGCAATGGATGCCAGCGAGCGCCTGCAACCGCCATCGTCTCCCGTCCATCGTCCATCGTCGGGCCGCAGGCTCTTTAACCATTGACAATTCCCCATGCCCGCACCGCTACGCCCGAACACCCTGGAAGAAGCCCTGGACATCCTGGCCCGGCCCATGCTGGTGCAGGTGACCGCAGGCGGGCCGCCGCCGCGGGTGCTGCCTCATGCCCTGCTGATGGACGCGGGCCGGGTGCAGGAGATGGCCGGGATTCAGCGTCTGGGCGGAGAGATAAGCGTGGGCGTCAACAACGATTGGGCGGCGATCATACGCTCCTCGCTGCTGCGGCCCGCGTCCGCATGCCTGGCTGATGCTGCGGCGCTGATGGAGGATGAAAGTCCGGGCGGGGCGCTGATCCAGGCGCTGGACGCCGCCCTCCCCGATCATCCTGCATTGCTGGCCCTGACCGTTCTGGACGCGCGGGTGGAAGTGGCAGTCCGGGAGGAAGGCGGGCGCATCATCCGCCGGACGCCGCCGTTGCTGGCCTATCTGCAAGCCCCGCCCGACCGCCCTCATCTCCCCCTGAGTGTGCGGTTTGCCGCCCCTTTTCAAGCTGCGGGCAGCGCCTTGCATCTCGAAGAAAATCTTTCGCCCTTGCAGCCCGACGCCCGGGCCGCGGCCGCATTGGTCATCTTCGATCCTGACTCGGGTCTGATCTCGGCCGCCCGTCTGGCTCTGGCCATCCCCGGAGACTGGCCTATCCTCTGCCCCGCGACCGACGCGCTTCTGGGACAATCGCCAAAAAAAGAGACCATCGAGGCTGTGGTCCGTCTCGCCCAACGGAACTGCCCACAGCCTCGGGCCTCCGCCCCACACTTTTCTCTCGCCCTTTCCTCGCACCTGATAAGGGAAACGCTGGACCGGGCCATTGCCCGATCGCAGATCACCTGATAAAGATTAGATCAGGCGCTGGCCTCTTGCAGAAATGTCCAGGCCAGCAATGCGCCAATGACAATCAGAATAAGTACGGTCATGATGCTACCTCCGGGCAATGAATACAGCGATGAATGAATCCTATCCTCATTATCGCAAACCTGTGTGAAAATTGCTTGAAAAAGAGCGGGTAAATCCATGACAGTTTTGTCATGTTGTGATACTATCGGGCTCAACAGACACGCCTTATTCGGTTAAACGTTTGCCCGATGGCGTTTACGGCATGATCGTTCAATTTTTCTACTCGTTTTTCCATGCTAGACACTGGCGTTTTTTGCTTTGAACGCAATTTCACTCGGATTGTTACTGATAATCTCTTCCCGGGAGACGAAAATGGACGAATGTAGACGAAAAGTGACGATTTTTTTTCGTCAATCTTCGTCCTTTGGTCTATTTTCGTCAGATCATTGGATATGATGCGTACGAATCCAGGCGCAATTTCATTTTCGCCAGACTCCGGTTCCATGTTGCAAATCATCGTCAAGTTCGGCGAACCATTACGACGCACCACAGGACAGCGTCGCATTTCTCTTCGTCTGTCCGATGGGGCTACGGTGGATGATCTTTTGGCGTTGCTTGTCCAGCGCTATCCTGACTTCGAGGCCGCTTTCCGCTCCTACCCTTATATCATCTTCATCAATGGCCGCCCGGTCACAGCGGCCCACTACAACGCTACGCGTTTGCAGGATGGGGATATCGTGCATCTGGCGCTGCCGGTGGTGGGGGGATGAGGCCCGAGCCGCTCCCCCGCAGCTTCTACGCCCGCGCCGCCGTGGACCTGGCCCCCGACCTGCTGGGCAAGCGCCTGATGCGGGAGTTGGACGGCAGGCTGCTGGTGGGGCGCATCGTGGAGGTGGAGGCGTATCTGGGTGGCGAGGACGCCGCGTCCCACGCCTTCCGCGGGCCCACGCCCCGCAATCGCAGCATGTTCGGCCCGCCCGGCCACGCCTACGTCTATCTCATCTACGGCGTCCATCACTGTCTCAACATCGTCACCGGGCCCGAGGGCGATGGCCAGGCGGTGCTGATTCGGGCGCTGGAGCCGCTGGCGGGCCTCGATGTGATGCGGGCCCATCGCGGCGCTGTGGCCGAGCGGGACCTGACCAACGGGCCGGGCAAGCTGTGTCAGGCCCTGGGCATCGACAAACGGCTGGATGGGCATGATCTCTGCCTGGGCGCGGGCCTGTGGCTGGCGGACGCGCCGCCGCCCCTTGAACCCATCTGCGCCGGGCCTCGCGTGGGCGTGCGCGGCGATGACGCCGCCCTGGCCCGCCCCTGGCGCTATTTTCTCAAGGACAATCCTTTTGTCTCCCGCTCGCCTCACAATAAAACATGCGTCTCCTTTTCTATACCGAAAAAGTAACAAAATGCTGAGCAGCCTGCCGACGTTTCACCCGCAAGCCCGGACTATGGCCATGTTTTTCAGACAGGCGTTACGGGCTGCTGCCCGGCGATAGCAGTGAGAATAACCGGAGACGGTGAAGGAGAACACACGTTTTTAGGTCTCCTGTCTCCGATCTTCCCTCTATATTTCAGATAAAATCCATGATGATTACGCCGTGTTTTCCCACGGATTGATGATTATAACGCCAGAGGGGGCGAAATCCGAGACATTGCGCGTCATCAGATGCAAACCATGACGGAGGGCCGTGGCTGCAATTAACCCGTCGATGGCAGGCATGGTAAGGCCATCTTTACGGGCGCTGGCCGTTATTTCTCCCCAAATTTGGCTCGTTTCGATATCAACAGGCAAGATGCGCTGGGGGAAAAGAGACTCCAGCCCGTGTAACCACTGCTGAAGTCTCTCTCGTTTTTTGCCATGGGGCAGAAGCGCAACGCCTTTGGTGATTTCGCCGAGCGTGAGAGCGCTGATGAAAATATCATCATCGGCTAAAGCTGTGATGGCCTTTTTGACAGCAGGGCTCCCGTTGGGGCGTTGGAGTTCAGAAAGAACGCAGGTGTCCAACAAGACTCTCATAGTTCGGCCTCGCGCATGAAGGAA
>JALSPL010000067.1 GCA_026985975.1 Anaerolineae bacterium
AGCGCTCAGGGGCCAGAGATGCCGGGGAAATTGTGAGGGAAGCATAAGCTATCTACAAAATGACGATGAGAATGCCGATGAGGGCGATGATGACGCCGATGATTTCATTGACGCCCGGGATCTCGCCCAGCAGCAGTGCGCCCAGAATGACGCCGCCGGTCACCTCTTGCGTGGCGATGACGTTGGCGTAAGAGGCGTGCACCCGGCGCAGGGCCGCGTTGTAGAGCGTATGGCCGAAGCCCAGGGGAAAGACGCCCATGCCCAGGATGCTGAGCACGGTTTTGGTTGTGTAGCCATCGGGCGTGAAGGTGAGCAGGGCGGCGGGCATGGCCCACAGCGCCGCTGTGCCATAAGTGGTCATGGCATAGGTGAACAGGCTGTAATGATGCCGCTGCGATCGTCCGGCGATGCTGTAAAACCCGAAGGTGATGGCCGACCCCAGGGCCAGGACATCCCCGAACAGCATCCTGCGGGTGAAGTTCGGCTGAAAACCCGCCAATATGGCGATGCCGATGACCGTCAGTAAAATCCCGCCCCACTTGCGTCTGGGAATATGCTCTTTGAGAAAGATGGCCGAGAACAGGGTGACGAAAACCGGAGCAGTGTAAACGATAGCCAGCGAGTGGGCAATGGTCGTAAATGAGAGCGATGCGATGTAGAACAGAAAATGCAGCGCTGTGATCAATCCAAACAGGACGAATTTTCGCCAATCCCCACGCGGCGCTTGCCACCGCTCCCGCTTGATGAGCATCATCACGCCCACCGTCAGCGCCGCGGTGGTCAGCCGCCAGAAAGTCAGTTCATAGGAAGAGACGGTGTCGGCCCAGCGAATGAAGATGGGACTGGTGGAAAAAAAGAAGACCGCTATCGCAACGTATAGCAGTCCAATTTTGGCGTCTCTTGAGAGCTTGGCCATGGCGCGGTCAGACTCCGGAGAATAACAATGTAAAACCGCCGCCCGCTTTCCAGACGGCGATCTTACAGCAAGTCAGCTCAATTCCGGTAGTGGCTTTAATAACGAAAAGCGCCGGCAACCAGCGAGAAAACCATGGCGATCACGATCAGTGCGCCGATAATATACCATAAGGTGGTGGTCCAGTTGATTTTCTTTTTGGGCTGCTGTTTGGCTATGCGTTTACGACGGGGCATGGTTGATTTTCCTCCACAAAAAGATGAAAATGATATCCCATTGATTTTAGCACGGTTGACGCAGGGATAAAAATCGAATGATTTCAAAGTGGATGTTTGTGAGCAAAGTGTAACTTTTCGAGACCGGATGTAATCTTATAAGGATGACGTTTGCTATTTCATTCATCTCAATTTCTGGAGAGTCAGGATATGCCCAATCTTTTCAATAAACTTTTTGGCGGAAAAGAAGAATCGCCTCAATCAGCCGCGGCGACCTCCGAGCAGGCCAGCCGCCCCAAACCCATTCATATTTCCGATGCCGAGTTCGACGAGATGGTGATGAGCGCTGACAAGCTGGCTATTGTCGATCTGTGGGCCGAGTGGTGCAACCCTTGCCATCTCATTGCTCCCATCATCGAGGACCTGGCGGTGGAGTATGACGGCCGCGTGGTGGTGACCAAGCTGGATGTGGATCATAATCCCAACACGCCCGCCCGCTTCGGCATCATGGGCATTCCCACCGTGTTGTTTATCAAGAACGGTCGCGAAGTGGATCGCATCGTCGGCGCCCAGAGCTACGTAGCTTTTGCCAACAAGGTCGAAAAGTGGCTTGACGCTTAGTGTGCGTCCAAAAATTATCTCCCTTTTTCCAAATCAACACACTATTCTTACGTCATGTCGAAGCGAAGCGAGACATCCCCCTGCGGGAGGATAGACGCTCGCAACCAGGGAGATTTCTCCTCGCTTCGCTCGTCGAAATGACGTAAAAAGGGAAGTTTTTTTGGACGATTACTTAGCCGCGACTGATTTAGACAGCGACAGACAAAAAATGAAGCTCCCGGATGACTGCTCATTCGGGGGCTTTTTCTGGGAGATGACAGGGGTTAGCGGGCGATGATGTTCACCAGGCGTTTGGGCACGACGATGATCTTGCGGATGGGCTTGCCGTCGATCCACTTTTGCGCCCGTTCGCTGGCCAGAGCCAGTTTCTCCAGGGTTTCTTTATCGGCGTCAGCGGGCACGGTGATGCGATCTCGCACTTTGCCGTTGACCTGGATGGCGATCTCCACCTCGTCCTCTTTAGCCAGCTCGACATCGGCCTGGGGCCAGGCTTGCAGATGGATGCTGTAGGGCTTGCCCAGCCGCGCCCACAGCTCTTCGCTGATGTGGGGCATGGCCGGCGCCATCATCAGCAACAGGCTCTCGATGGCCTCATTCCAGGCGTCGGAACTGTAAACGGGCGTCTCTTTGGCTGCGGTCAGGGTGTTGGAAAAGGACATCAAGGCGGCGATCATGGTGTTGAATTTGAAGCTGTCGTAATCGCTGGTGACTTTTATCAGCGTCTGATGGGTGGCCCGACGCAGTTGACGGATGTCGGCTGCGCTGGGCTGGCCCGCGGTCTTCTGGCGGGGGGCGTCCACCACCAGTGACCACACGCGGTTCAAAAAGCGTTGCACGCCCTCGATTGCGCTGGGATTCCAGGGCCCGCCTTCGTTCCACGGGCCGATGAACATCAGGAAGGCCCGCACGGTGTCCGCCCCATATTTGCCCACATAATCATCGGGGTTGACAACATTGCCCCGGGATTTGGACATCTTTTCGCCATCTTCGCCCAGAATCATGCCCTGGTTGAAGAGGCGCAGCATGGGTTCATCGAAGTCCACCAGGCCCATATCGCGCATGGCTTTGGTAAAGAAGCGGGTGTAGAGCAAGTGCATGGTGGCGTGCTCGATGCCGCCGGTGTATTGATCCACCGGCAGCCAGTATTCGCCCACCGCCTTGTCCCAGGGGATGTCGTCCGGGCTCAGGGTTTCGCCCTCTTTCCAGTAGGGCGAGATATAGGCGTATTGATACCAGGAGGAATCCATGAAGGTGTCCATGGTGTCGGTTTCGCGCTGGGCGTCGCCGCCGCAAACGGGACATTTCACATTCAGGAAGCCCTTATGATATTTCAACGGGCTCTCTCCCGATGGCTTGAACTCGGCGTCTTCGGGCAGCACCACGGGCAAGTCTTCATAGGGCACCGGCACGACGCCGCACGCGGGGCAGTGGATCATGGGGATGGGCGTGCCCCACATGCGCTGACGGCTGATGAGCCAGTCGTGCAGGCGATAGTTGATCTTGCGTTCGCCCGCGGCGTGTTCCGAGAGCCACGCCGCCATTTTGTCGAAACCCTCGGGCCAGGGCGAGCCGGTGAAGGGCCCGCTGTTGACCATGACGCTGTTTTCTTTGACCTCGAAGGCCTGTTTCATCTTTTCCGAGGCTTCCTGGCTCCAGGCGCTGGCGTCGCCCGCTTCCCACACCTCTTTGGGCACGATGACGATGGGCGTGGGCAGGCCATATTTGCGAGCAAACTCGAAGTCTCGCTGGTCGTGGGCGGGCACAGCCATGATGGCGCCGGTTCCGTAGCTCATTAGCACGTAATCGGCGATGAAGATGGGCACAGGCTGGCCGTTGGCGGGATTGATGGCGTAAGCGCCGGTGAAGACGCCGGTCTTTTCGCCCGCTTCTTGCTGTCGCATCAGATCGCTCTTGCGGCTGGCCTCGGCCACATAGGCGTCCACCTCGGCTTTACGCTCGGGCGTTGCGATCTTCGCCACCAGGGGATGTTCGGGGGCCAGCACCGCGAAGCTCATGCCGAAGACGGTGTCGGGCCGGGTGGTGAAGACGCGAAAGCTGAGATGCTCCTGACCCTGAATCTTCATCTCGAACTCCACGCCCTCGCTGCGCCCGATCCAGTTGCGTTGCAAGGTTTTGACGCGTTCTGGCCAGTCAAGCTTGTCCAGGCCCTCCAGCAGCTCGTCTGCGTAGTTGGTGATGCGGAATTTCCACTGGGTCAGGTTTTTGATGATGACGGGCGTGCCGCAGCGTTCGCACTTGCCATCCCACACCTGCTCCCGGGCCAGGGTGGTGTTGCAGGTGGGGCAGAACTGCACCGGCGCTTCTTCGCGATAGGCCAGGCCCATGTCGTAGAATTTGAGAAAAAACCACTGATTCCACTGGTAGTAGCCGGGCAGGCAGGAGATGGCCTCATGCTCCCAATCGAACATGGCGCCCATCTGCCGCAGTTGGCCGCGCATGCGCTCGATGTTGGCCATGGTCCATTTGTGGGGATGGATGTTGTGCTTGATGGCGGCGTTTTCCGCGGGCAGGCCAAAGGCGTCGAAGCCGATGGGGAACCACACGTTTTTGCCGTTCATGCGGGCGTAACGGGCGCCCGCATCCGAGGGCGACATGGCGTACCAGTGACCTGTGTGCAGGTCACCGCTGGGATAGGGGAGCATGGTCAGGAAGTACCATTTTTCCCGATCCGGGTCCTCGACGCGGTGATACAGGCCGGTCTCGGCCCATTTGTCCTGCCATTTTTTTTCAATGATTTTTGGGTCGTAGCGGTCAGACATGCTCGCTCTCCCTGATGGATTAGTGAAGATAGTAAAATGGATGATTACTCAAAAAAGCGAGAGGCGGCCAACCTCTCGCGTCATTGCGTTAGAAAAGTGAGGTTGCTACGCAAAAGCCGTGCGTGGCGGGCTGAAAAGCTCGAGAAGGACGGAGGGTTCGAGAAAACGGGCCTCGTGCTCAACGCCGCCGGGGATGGCGTAGGAATCGCCCGCTTCGGCGATCCATGTTTCTCCGGCCACGGTGAACTGCACCCGGCCCGATTGCACGAATCCCACCTGCTCATGAGAATGGCTGTGGGCGGGAATTTCAACGCCCGCGGCGGCGGTGAATTCGCATAGCATCATCTTTTCGCCCCAGGCCAGGGTGCGGCGCACCAGACCGGGCAGCATCTCGACAGGTTGGGCGTCGTTGCGGGAAA
>JALSPL010000068.1 GCA_026985975.1 Anaerolineae bacterium
GGTGATGTGCGAAGATCGTTTTTACTGGGGGTTGGTCATGATAACAATGTTGGCGGAGCCATCATCATTAGGCGTCACCATCAAAACGAACGAATCGTCGCCTTTGGTCCAGGTGGGCATCAACCCACCGCCCTGCTTGGTCCAACCCAATTTGGGCAATTCCTTATCGTAAAAAGCATTGATCTCATCAGGGCTGAGCTGGCTGGTGAGGTTGGTCATGCCACCGAACGATCCTTCCACCGTGGTCTGTTCCGGAATGGGGAAGGTTCCGGGCTCGAAGCCGGGGACGGAGACCTGACCCGGTTTGGGCGCGTCGGCCGGGGGCTCGATGGTGATGTCGCCGTTGATGTTGCTGATCTCCATGGCGTTACGAGCCTTGATGTGCACGACCTTGCCGCTTTCCTTGTTTTTGAATTCGCCATCCATGTTGGTTTCAGCCTTGACAGCGTATTTCCCCTTTTTGGCGATCCAGATATCGCCGGAGGTTTTTACACTGACAGGCTCATATTGGCCCGCCTCTTCGCCAGCCTGCTGCGCCAGGATGTCGGCCAGAATGCCCTCGAATTCAACGGCGTTTTTATAACGATAGTGAATGGTTTTGATGCCGTTGATGGTTTCGGTTCCGACTTTTTCCAGTTCGTCCATGCTGGTGATGAAGTCGTCGATGTTCATGCTCATGGATTCTTCATTGCTCTGGTCTCTGGGCATCGACAGCCATTGATCATTCACCTTCAGATAGGTGGTGTCATCGACAGAGATCATCTGCATGTTCTGGGGAGTATTATCTTCTGAATCGGCCTGCGGCATGTCGAAGCCCTTGATGACGGTGGCGACATTGGAGCCGTAAGCGTTGTCGGCTTTGACCCAATCGCTGGAGATGGTCATGTTCAGGCTGACGTCCATCTCCTTGTCTGCAGGAGTCGCGCTGACCTCGTAGTGGAATTCGCCTTCGGCGTGGTAAGAATCCACCACGTCTTCGATGCGGGCGAACTCGCCGGTCATCTCTTCTTCGGGCTCGGGCGTGGCCGTAGGCTCGGGCGTGTCGGTGGCGGGAATGGGCGTGTCGGTGGCGGCGGGCGTCGCCGTGGGCGGTGCGGGCGTCGCTTTGGCGTTATCGGCTGCCGCACTGCCAGAATCGGCGGTTGTTTCGGATGTGTTGGCTGCAGGCGCAGTGGTCGCTTGCGCGTCTTTGTTTCCGCCGCACGCCGCCAGGGTGAAGATCAGTAAAAGGGCGAGGATAGGGAGGATGAGCGTTCTGCGTTTCATTGTTTCATTTCCTTCGTGAGTGTTGTTCTGGCGGTAATTGACAAAGTGAGGAGCGGCGTTTTTTCGGTGGGCTTGGAGGAGTGTTTATCATACTGGAGTCTGGCGAAAATGAAGTTGTACCTGGATTTGTACGTGTTATATCCAATTTGCTGACGAAAATAGACGAAAGGACGAAGATTGACGAAGAAAATCGTCCATTTTCGTCTATCTTCGTCTATATTCGTCTCCACGAGAGAGATGATCCGTAGCAATCTGGGTGAAACTGCGTTCAAAGCAAAAAACGCCAGTGTCCAGTATCATAGTCCATTTGATCGAAAATTGCGAATGATTCCGGCGGTTGTTGCATTGATGGCGGCGTCACATCGGCGAGGGTTCTTCGGGGCGTCGCCATAAAAAACGCTCCGGCGTCACTATAGATACGTTGCCGGAGCGTTGGAAGTTTCCTGTATGGGAGATGAGGTAATCAGGCGGGTTGCAGTTGGGGCTGTGATATGCCGTCGAAGATCAAGTCCGTCATGCGATCCAGTTGTTCGGGCAGGGATGTCTGAAAATCTTTGCTGCACCAGAGGACGATTTGCTGGAAGTAGAGGGTGTAAAGAGCATCGGCCACGAAGGGGGCGTCGGTGGCGGCGATGATCTCGTTTTTGCGTTTGCCTTGTTCAATCAGGAGCACCAACATGGCCCGGAAATCCAGTTGCGCCCGGCTGTTATCCACCAGATCGGGCAGGCGCAGGCCGCGATACACCATCTCTTTCACCAGCTCCCGGTCCGAATCCAGGCCCGAGGCCAGGGCGTGGAACATGGCTTTGACTTTGCCGCGGGTGGTTTTCTGCTGGAAGATGTCATTGGCGCTCACTTGCCCCAATTTCCCCAGCATCTGTTCGCCCAGCGCCAGCAGGACGCGCTCTTTGGTGGGAAAATAATTGAAGAATGTGCCCTTGGCGACGCCCGCCGCCCGGGTGATGTCCGCGACTTTTGTTTGCTCGTAGCCTTTTTCGCGGAATAGCTTCAGCGAGGCGTCCAGCAAACGTTCGCGTTTCTGACGTTTTTTATATTCGCGCAAAGGCAAATTGGAGTGCAACAGCAGGGATTGCGCCATAGATCAAATCAATTCCAATCAGAATGTGGGAAAACTCGTTTTTGAGTCACTTGTTTCCTATGCTATCGAAGACGGCGCGCTCTCCGAAAAGTTACGGCTATTTCGGCTTGCATCGGGAAATTCAGAAAATTTGAGATGCCCTGAGCATTGCATTACCCCTGCCGTACAGGAGTTGACACAACGCGGCATACCTGCCTATAATGGATAGGACTCTAACGCACTTCAGGAAGGATTTTCCCTTATGCGAACAATTAAACGTTACCCCAATCGAAAGCTCTATGATCTGGAGCGGAAGCAGTATGTCACGCTGGACGACATTTTTCTGATGATCCGGGAGGGCGAGGATATCCGGGTGGTGGATCATGAAACGGGCGAGGATCTGACCAGCATTACTTTGTCTCAGATTATTTTCGAACGCGAGAAGAAGCGATCGGGTTTTTTGCCCAAATCGATCCTCACTGCTCTGATTCGCACCAGCACCGCGCCCATCGATTATCTCAAGAAGTCCGTCTCCACTTCTATCAGCGCCTTGCATCTGCTTGAGGGAGAAATCGATCATCGTATCGATTCGTTGGTTTCCAAAGGCGAATTGGCCCGCGATGAGGCGGATCGTTTGCGCAAGGAGCTTTATGGCGGGGCCGCGGAAACGGCAAAGGGGCTGGTCCCCGATATCAAGCTGGACGCCGCCCTGAACAAGCTGAATGTGCCCACCCATGAGGATATCCAGGCGCTGGAGAGTCAGGTGGAGAAATTGATGGCCAGCGTGGACAGGCTGTTGGCTATCTCTGAAAATGACGAGCAGGCGCCGGGCGCCTCGCCGCCTGCGACTGATGAGGACAGCTCCGGCTCTGATAGCTGATAGAACAAGATTATGTCCGTGATTACCGGTTATCGGCCCGAAGTCATCGAGAAAATAGGCCGGACGGCGCCTTCGAAGACGGCCATTGTGTTGGCTGGCGGGGGGCTCACCGGCGCAGTGTATGAGATCGGCGCGCTGCGGGCGATTGACGCCATGTTGGTGGATCGTCGCGTCAATGATTTCGATATCATCGTCGGCACCAGCGCCGGCGCTCTGGTGGGCAGCATGTTGGCTCGCGGCATCACGCCTGGCGAGATGATGCGCACCCTGGATGGGTCCGAGTCCGGCTCATCGCGTATTTTGCCCAGGCATATCTTCTCATTGAACACGCAGGAGTTTTTGCACAAGGGGCTGCGTTTTCCTTTCACCATCAAGAATGCCCTCTCTCATTATCTGCGGCACCGCCGCGATATGAATCTGTTCGACATCGTCTGGTCGCTGACCGATGCGCTGCCCTCGGGCCTGTATGATAATCATGAGTTGGAGCTTTTTTTGCAGGGCGTCTGGCAGGAGTATGGTCTGAGTGATGATTTCGAGGACATCGAGCGTGAATTGTATGTGGTCGCCACGGATCTGGATACGGGAAAACGGGCGGTGTTTGGCGGCTCCGCCCGACGGGATGCGCCTATCAGCAAAGCGGTGGCCGCATCCAGCGCCGTGCCCCTGCTCTATCGCCCGGTGCGCATCGGCGATCAGGAGTTCATCGACGGCGCGGTGCGGGGCAACGCCAGCCTTGATATCGCCATCGAGGCCGGCGCTCGCCTCATCGTCTGCATTAATCCCCTGGTTCCCATCGATAACAGCCGCAAGCGGGATATACCGCTGCTGGGGGAAGATGGCAAGTTCATTAGCGAAAAGGGGGCGCAGGCGGTGCTTTCACAATTCATGCGCATCTCCATGCGCAGCGGTCTGGCTTATCACATCAAGCAATTGCGCCGCCGTTATCCCGACATCGACATCATCCTCATCGAACCCCGGCGGGATGATTTTGAAATGGCGTTTTATAATGTCATGCGCTATTCCGCCCGCGTCACCATCGCCCAGCACGGCTATCAATCGGTGACGCTGGATCTGGAGAATCAATATCGCGAGCTCAAGGCCATTCTCGCCCGCCACGGCATCCCCATCACCCGTCGCCTGGTGGCCGAGGAACTGGAGGCCATGTATCAGGCGGGCTATGATATCGATGTGGTGCGGGCCATGCTGGAGAAAGGTGAACGGCGTCTGCGTTTCCGCCGAAAGCAACAAATCGATGCGCCTTCCGCCGAAGCGGTCACCGAGGATTTACGGGACGCCCTGGCGCAGTTGGAGTATTCGTTGGCGATGATCCGGGAGCGCAGCGAAGCTGCCGGTTAGCGGCTGTTTGGCGCATTGGGCTCTCTTTATCGCCACTGCTGATTCCGATCTTTATTCAGGAAAACCAGCATTTTCAACTCAATTGCACGCTCCGATAAGAAAAGCCCCGGACGTTTGTATGCCGGGGCTTTGTGAGAGGGAAGCTTCGGTTGTTCGATTTTCAGCCAGTCTGGTCCACCTGATCATCTTCGGGCAGCAAACCGCGTTCTTTCAGGACGACCGGATACAGCTTCTCGGCCTGGCGAAAGAGGTCAGCCAGTTTCATGGCTTTGAAGATGGAGCCTTTGGTTTTGATCTGCCCGCCGAAGTAGGCGTCGCGCAGGCGCACCGCACCCAGCAGGATGTTGTGCAACAGGTCTGCA
>JALSPL010000069.1 GCA_026985975.1 Anaerolineae bacterium
GCTGCGAGCGCTCGATTCAGCTCATCAAGTTCGGCGGCGAGGGCCATTCCATGGTCGTTCACGCCCGGGATGAGGAAGTCATTCGGGCCTTTGGTCTGGAGAAACCGGTCTTCCGCATCTCGGTCAACACCTGGGGCACCATGGGCGCCATCGGCGGCACCACCGGCCTCACCCCCTCCATGACCCTGGCCCCGGGCGGTCTCGGCGGCGCCGTCATCGCCGACAACATCAGCGTGCAGCACGTGCTGAATATCAAACGCCTGGCCTATGAGATCACCCCGCCGCCTCGCGACGCCGCCACCCTGGCTCCGGGCGTGCAACCCCGCGGCGAAGCGGGCGCTCCCCCCACCACCCTGGGCTTCGATCAGGATGATCAACTGGAAACCATCGTCCGCCGCGTCCTCAAAGAATTGGGCCGCTGATAATCAGCCTGTTGCTTTCCCACTCCCATCAATCGATGACCTCATCACCAAAGTGGCAAATCACGGCATCTTTGATCATCAGACGCAATTCGTCCAGCGTGTCCGCTTCCGTGTAAATGCTATGTCCCAAAGCCTGGGCCTCGTAGCCGCCCTCGGGCGATTGGTAAACCAGGAAAATAATCTCGTTATTCATAGCTCTATTTTGAGTAATTCGACAATGTCACATTTCCAACAAACGTCTCTTTCCACGTCATTCCGACGACCGAAGGGAGGAGGAATCTAGCCCGAAGGGCGCTTCGCTAGATTCCTTAGTCGTTTCACTCCTTCGGAATGACGTAATATGACATTGTCAAAGTAATCAGGATACAACATCAATTGGAGATCATTCTAACACGAATCCGGGCACTCTTTCAATTCACATGATCGCCATCTTCCCACTTCAAACTGTTTACTGCTCACTGCATACTGTTTACTGACATCTCATGCCTCAATGTAAAGCCATCACCAAAAGCGGCAAGCGTTGCCGCAACAAGGCGCTGCCCGGCTCCGACTATTGCCGCATTCACGCGCATCTGGCCGCGGCCACAACCGAAACCTCCTCAGCCCCACCCGCGGCTGAATCCCAACCAACTTCTCCATCCGGGCCCGCGGCGCAATCGGCTGCGCAGCCCCCACACCCCTCTCACAAGGAAAAGAAAATGGCAGACATCAATTTGATCGCTCTGGGAATGGTCGAGACCAAAGGACTGGTCGGCGCTATCGAGGCGGCCGACGCCATGGTCAAGGCGGCCAACGTCAAACTCATCGGCAAGGAAAAGATCGGCGCCGGATACGTCACCGTGATGGTGCGCGGCGACGTGGGCGCGGTCAAGGCCGCCACCGACGCCGGCGCAGCCGCGGCCCAACGCGTGGGCGAGCTGGTCAGCGTCCATGTCATCCCTCGCCCCCACGGCGATGTGGAAGGCATCTTGCCTCAGTTGGAAGACTGACTCTCAGACCTTAGTAGGCGTCTATCAATTACTTCCCTTTCTTGCCGCGAGATGGCCCCCCTCAATCCCCCCGCAAGCGGGGGGAGGACTTCCTGGAAACCGCCGTTGGAAACGTAACAGAATGTTTCAGTTGCCCGAAAACCTCCGCCCCCGCGAGCGGGAGGCCGGGAGGGGGCCTGCGGCGACAATCGCCAAATGTTGATGAAAAAGGAAAGTTATTTTTAGACGACTACTTAGGGTCCCGCAGACCTTGAAGGTCTTGGTTGCCCGTTATGAAACGCGAACTTTACACCGCCGAGAGCATCGAAAAACTGGTCCATGAGGATGGCCAGACCACTCTGGTGCTGGGCAAGAGCGACATCGTTACGCCTCTGGCCCGGGACCGGGCCCGCGAGCTGGGTCTGACCCTGGTCTGGCCCGAGGCGGAAGACCGCGACTTGCCCGCGTGGAGCGGTGCGGCCCAGGCGGGCGCCTCTCCCTCCCCCGCGCCTGCACCCGCGCCGGCTTCGCCCGCGCCGGCGCGCGATGATCTGGCCTCACGCGTGCGGCAGGCCGTGGCCAATGCGTTGGGCCAGGAAACGCCCGCCGCGCAGCCAACGCCCGCCGCAGCGCCGCGCGTCATGCGTGTGGATGGCCGCCGGGTGGAAATGGACCCCTTCCCCTTCAACATCCGCCGCCCCGAGATGGACGTGCGTCTGGCTGACGTCATCACCGCCGAGGATGGTTCGCCCATGGCCGCCGGATTTATGACGCTGCACAAGGGGCAATTCCCCTGGACCCTGACTTACGACGAGATTGAGTTCGTCATCGAGGGCGAATTGCACATCATCACCGGTGACGGCGTCACTGTGGGCCTGCCCGGCGATGTCATCTTCATCCCCAAAGGCAGCAAAATCCAGTTCGCCACGCCCGGCTGGGCCAAATTCCTCTACATCACCTATCCTGCCGAGTGGGCGGGATAATCCCCTGATCTCGTATGCCCATTATCACCGAAGCCGAACTGCGTGATCGCATCCGCCGCCCCAAACGGGGGATGAAGGTCGTTGTGTCGCCCGGTACGCGCTTTTCTCCTTCCGCCCGGGATTTTATCGGGCAGTGGGGGCTGGAGATCGTGGAAGAGGTAGCGACGCCACCCCCTCCCCCAGCACTGCCAGAAAACCCCCAGACCTCCGGTTCTGGCCCGGCCTGGGACAAACCCAGCGTCTTCCCTGTCAGGCCCGTCAAGCTGGCTGGCCCCAAGCCGGAGCACATGACGCAACTGGATGCGGAGCATTTTGCGCCCAAAAATATCCCCCGCATCCGTTTTCGCGGCAAGATGGACTCGGTGCAGGGCCTGACGCAATTGGTTGCGGCCCGGGCCCGATCCTGGCAACTGCCCGAACTGGCCCGGCATCTCGACACCCTGGCCGCCTATTGTCGCGAGATCGTCAGCGCCGAATACAACGAACGTCCGGTGGCTCCCATTGAAGTGGCGGGCCTGGATGAGGCGGCCCTGCGGAAGGCCACCCATCACCCCCAAAAAGCCCTGGGCATTCCCCATCTTACGCCCGGCCCGGATGACCATGAGATCCTGCATTGGCTGAACTATCTGCGCACCCAGATGCGAGAGGCCGAGCTGGATGCGCTGGACGCCTTCGCCCCGCCGCCCGCGTATGAACCCACCCGCCCTGATCTCATCCGGGCGCTGAATCGTCTCAGCAGCGCCGTCTATTATCTCGAACTGCTGTTCAAGGCGGGCAAATTGGGTTGGCATGTTCATCCATGAAAACGCTCTACACCGCCGGCGACATCGAGAGACTGGCCAGCAGCGGGCAAACCGTTCTGACGCTGGCCCCGAACGACATCCTCACGCCCCTGGCCCGGGATCGAGCCCGCGAGTTGGGCCTGCAACTGCGTTCGGGCGCAGAGACGTCGCCCGCAGCGCCCGCCCCCCGGCAGCCTGCATCCCGCCCGCCTGTCGTCGCTTCGGGCCTGGCCGCGGACGCGCTGGCTGCGTTCACGGGCCTGCTGCAACGGGCCCGGCGCGATGCCTCCGCCGCCCCCCATCTGGCCCGTCATTTCGACGACCTGTTGCAAGCCATCGAGCAAGGCGCAGCGCTACAAGCGCCGGAACAGCCTCATCTCGGGCGTCTGTCCCGAGAGCGGCGTCAGGCCCTGGCCGATGGCATGAAGAAGATGGTCGTTTTGGGCCAATTTCTTTTCGGACCAGAATCCGCCACTCGTCGCTACGACATCCTCTGGGTTCTGGACGCCTTGCAGGCGGCCCTCGCTGATCAATCGTGAACTCTCATCTCGACGTCACGTTGAAAGCCGCGGAAGCGGCCATGAAACGTCGCAAAGTCAGAAGCTTTCGCAGCCCGCTGCATGTGGGCGTGGATCTGGGCACCGCCTACACCGTGGTCATCGCCCTCGATGCAAAGATGAAACCGGTGGCCGGCGCCTACCAATTCGCCCAGGTCGTCCGCGATGGCGTCGTCGTCGATTTCATGGGCGCCATCGACCTGCTGAAGACCCTCAAGGCCCGGGTGGAAGCGAAGCTTGGCGTCGAGATCGCCTCCGCAGCCAGCGCCTATCCGCCCGGCGTGCCTTTGGCCGAAGTGCAGGCCGTGCGCTATGTGCTGGAAGGCGCGGGCATCGAATGCCAGCAGCTCATCAATGAACCCACCGCAGCCAACGCCCTGCTGGGCGTGCAGAACGGCGCGGTGGTGGATGTAGGCGGCGGCAGCACCGGCATCGCCATCATCAAAGAGGGCCAGGTGGTCTACACCGCAGATGAGCCCACCGGCGGCACGCATTTCACCCTGGTCATCGCCGGCGCCAACGGCGTCTCTTTCGATGAGGCCGAAGCCCTGAAACTCGATCCCAAAGCGCAAAAAGGCCTTTTTCCCACCATCCGCCCGGTCATGGAAAAAGTCGCCACCATCACCTGGCGGCATCTCGCGGGCCATGATGTGCAGAGCATCGCACTGGTGGGTGGGGCCGCGGCTTTTCCCGGTTTCGCCGATGTGATGACCGATATCACTGGCATTCCCACCACCATCCCTTCCCGTCCCCTTTTCGTGACCCCCATCGGCATCGCCATGACCCACGAGGTCTGATCCATGTCTGAAAAATTCCAGCTCCGCACCTATTGTTATCTCGACCGTATGCAGCCCCAGTATGCGGCTTTCATCGGCACCATCACCCAGGGCGATCTGCCTGTGGAGGGCATGGCCGCGCTTTACATCGAAATGGCTCCGGGCAACTGGGTCTTTCGCATGGTGGATGTGGCCGTGAAGGCCACCAACGCCAAGCCCGGCGCCCAGATCATCGAGCGGGAATTCGGCATGTTCGAGGTGCATTCCTTCTCCCAGGCCGATGTGCTGCAAGCGGGTGCCATCGTTCTGGAACGACTGGGGCTGAAAATCGAGCAGCGGGTGAGGCCCAAAATCGCCTCCATCCAGGTGATCACCAATGTCGATCCCTATCAGGCCCAGTTGCTGAACCGCACCATTCGCGGC
>JALSPL010000070.1 GCA_026985975.1 Anaerolineae bacterium
ATCGCAGCGGTGCCGGGCCGCCGCGATGACGCCCGGAGGCGCTTATCAAGTCTTTCACCACGCACCAAAAAACAGTCATCTTCATTGCCCTGGCGGCCGCCTGGGCCGCCACGCTGGGCAGCCTCTATCTCAGCGAAATCCTGAAATTCATCCCCTGCACCCTGTGCTGGTATCAACGCATTCTCATGTATCCGCTGGCCATCATCCTGCTGGTGGGCGTATTGCGCCGGGATAAGGGCGTTTTCCTCTATGTCTTGCCCTTCTCCATCCTGGGGATTGGCGTTTCCACCTATCATTATCTGCTGCAAAAGACCGATCTGTTCACCCACAGCGCTGTGTGCAACACCGGCATCCCCTGCACCACCACCTGGATCAACCTCTACGGTTTTGTAACGATTCCATTCCTGGCTCTCACCGCTTTCCTCATCATCACCCTCACGGGCCTGCTCTTCTGGAGTCAGGAAACGGAACTTGAAGAAGCCTGAGCCCGCACTTTCTGGAGGCCATTATGACCGACGCTCCCTCTGAAACGCCGCCCGAAGCTCACCCCCTCGCGGATGACGCCGAAGTCCTGGTGGGAGATGTCAACACATCTTTCACGCCGATCGAACCGGAAGATATCGCTCCGGTTATTTCCAACCCCGCAGAAGATACAGCGCCGTCGCCCACTGCGGAAGGCGATGGCGTAGAGCCGCCGCCCTTGCAGACCGCATCCGACTCATCCAACCAGAAACTGCTGGGCTGCCTGCGCGACATCCTGCTGGTGCTGATCAGCATCATTCTGGGCGCTGCATTCGCCCTCACCATCCTTTTGGGATTAAACGGCACCCTGTTCCTCAACGATCGGGATAAAACGACCTATCTCGAAGTCAATCTCAAAACCATGCAGAATCGTCAGGAAGAGATGGCAAAACGCCTGAGCGCACAAAATGACGCCATCGACTCCACCGAGGCCCGGGTGCAGACGCTGGACGATACGCTGCAAGCGTTGGACGGGCGCACACAGACGCTGGAGGTGACGCAAACGCGGCAATCTTCCGATATCGAAGCGTTGCAGGCCCGCGCCGATGAGATAGAACAAGCCGCAGAGGCCACCCGCCAGGAGGTCGCGGCCATGCAGAGCAGCCAGGATGAACTGGCGGCGCAAGTGGCCGGACTGGATGACCAGATCGGCGACATTCAGAACGATATCGCCAAATTCGAAAAGACAGCGGCCCGATTCGACAGATTTGTGACGGGCCTGGTGACGCTGATTGCCGAAGTTGCGCCGGAAGAAATGGCGACGTCCGCAACGGTTACGGCGACGACGCCCGCGGCCAGCAGCCCTGTTACCGCCACCGCCACCCTGACGCCCACCCTCACAGCGCCGCCAGCCGTCACGCCCGCACCGGCGGAAGAGCCTTCCACCCCGGAGCTCTTTCCGCCCACGCGCCCGCTGCCAACCCCCGCCGCCGGTCGCAGCATCATTTTCGGAGCGGCCTGGCTGGACGCCAACAGCAATGGCGTTCCCGACGCTGGAGAAACCGTCCTGCCCGGCGTGCGCATCATCTTGCAGGACGCCGACGGAAATTCGCTGCTCAGCATGGTGACCGGCGTGGACGGGCGTTTTGCATTCATCAACATGCCGCCGGGCGATTATCGCTTGCTGGCGACGCCCCCGGCCGATTCAACCCTGAACGCGCCCGACGCACAGGCGGTCGAGGCCGACGCCGATGAACGCATCGAAGTGGATTTCGGACTGACCCAGCCCTGATTCTTTGCCGCAGACGCCACACAAGAGGACGCAGGAGCCTTCCTGGCGTCCTCTTTTTCATGCGTCCGCTTCTCTCCCTTCCGCCGTCATGGGCGCATAAAAATCCAATTGCACGCTGCCATAAAGCCGCGTATCGAATAATGTCAGATGCGCCAACGTCGGCTCCTCGTACTCGATGGGATGGATCTGGACGATGACCTGTCCCGCCGGCGTCAATAACTCGGGACGGGCGTCGATGATCTTCAGCGCCTCCAGCCACAACCCCTTGTATTGCGGCGGGGCCACATAGATAATATCGAAGGGCCCGATATTTTGTCGTCGCAAATACTTGAAGGCGTCGCCCCGCACCACATACGCATTGGCGGCCAGCCTCGTATGCTGCAAGTTATGCCCGATAACCTTGAGCGCTGGTTTATAACGCTCGATGAAGGTGACATGCGCCGCCCCCCGGCTCAGGGCCTCGATTCCCACCGAGCCGGTGCCGCCGAACAGATCCAACACCCGGGCGCCGCGCACCTGCTCGCCCAGAATGCTGAAAAGCGCTTCCTTGGCGCGATCGGTGATAGGACGCACTGCGTCGCCCGGAACAGATTCCAGTTTGCGCCCTTTGGCGCTGCCAGCGATCACTCTCATCATTTTTGCTCCGCAAGAACAATATCGGCGGGCGGCCGCCCGGTGCGCAGAAAAGTCAACAATCGCTCTTTGGTGATCAATTTGCGATCCCACAAGAACCACGCCAGCAAACCAGCGCCGATGGCGTCCAGTATGATGAGGATAGGTTCCTGAACGATTATTTGCAGATAGGCGTGCAGCATCTCGGCGGGCGTGCCCACATGCTGCCAGGGATGCCATCCCCAGCCGCGTAGCGGCCACAACAGCGTCTGCGTAAACCCCCACATCCTGTCTTCGATGAGGTGGGCGGAAAAAGCCAGCAAGTAGGGCAGCCAGCGCTGCAGACGCCCCGTCGCCGCGGCGCCGGCCCACACCAGCCCATGCAAAAGCAGCGTGTGGCCAAAAAAGAGGGCGGCGTTGGCGTTGGGAAAGATAAACCAGGCCAGGGGTTTATCCAGCAGGTCGGGCGCCATCACGGCCAGAGCCATCACCCGATAGTCAGCGTCTTCGAACAGGCCTGTGCGACGCTGAATCAGATTCAGTCCGGCCCAGGTCCATTCGATATGTCCGGTAGGCAACATAACGCCTATTATACCCGCAATTCCCTTTTGAGCTACAATAGCGCCATGAATCTCACATCATTGACTTCTCTCCAACGCATCTGGCTGCTGGCGCTGCTGGCATTGTGGGCGACGCTGCTGTTCGGGGGGTTTCTGCTGGGTCCGACCCGAGAAAATCGCCGCATTCCCCGCTGGGCGCGCATCGCGTCATCCGCCATCCTGGTGACGGCGGCCTGGAGCTGGCAGGTCTTTGCCATCGGTTCCGCTGCGTGGCTCTACGCCTTGCTGCTGGCAGCGGGCGTCACCTTCGGGCTGCTGGGCGATCTTTTTCTGGCGAATCTCATCAGCCACAGCCGCAGCCCATCGGTGATGAGCGGCATCGGCGCTTTCGCCATCGGACATCTGTTTTACATCTCCGGCATCTTGCTGCTGGCCAATCGTTTTCATCTTAACCGGCCCGAGTCAATGCGAGGAGCGCTCATCGCCCTCTGGTTGGTGGGGCTGGCCGGTTGGTATGGCGCGGTGATGCGCGGCCATGAAAAACCCTCGACGCTGCATTGGGCGGCCCTGCCCTACGCCTTGCTGCTGGCGACCACTGCGGGGCTGGCCGCGGGCGTGGCCTGGCGGAATGCCGCGTTCATTCCCCTGGCCCTGGGTGCATTCCTCTTCCTGTTCAGCGATCTGATCCTGGCAGGAGCCTTATTCAGCGACCTTCATTTCCCATTGATGCACGACGCGGTGTGGCTCGCCTACGGCCCGGGCCAAATGCTCATCGTTTTCAGCGTCGGCGCGGCGATGTTGCTGGCCTAATCCCCCACCCAGCGTTCGATAAGCGATAGCAATCCCCATAAAAACAGAATGAGCCCTGCTCCCGGTATCAGACAAAGCAAACCAGTGGCCAGGGCCCATTTCCCATAGATCAGATAGATGAGACCGCCGCCGATCATCAACAAGCCCCCCAGCACCAGCCACAACATCTGCCGATCCGTCCGCCGCTTGATACGACGATAATCGGTGGGCGGCAGATCGGCGTCCGATGGGTCGGGGGGCGTCTGATCGGTGGACATCGGGAGGTCAATCGCCCAGACGCGGCTTGTCGATCTGCTCGAACTTCATTTTCTCGGCAATGTTGGGCCCGGCCTGATAGCTATCCAGCAAGCTGCGCGGACGCAATGTGTAGGTGTAGATGAAGATATCCTTGTTGATGGGAGAGATGGACTTTTCAGTATGGCGCTGAATCGTCAGGCCGCCCTGCGACTCGCGGGCCTTGGCCTTATTGGCAGCGCCCGAGCTGCGTCTGCGCGAACGCCCGCGGCGTCCTCCTGAAGACGCTGACTTTGCAGATTTTCCTTCGCCCGAAGCGGATTTTGCAGATGCTTTGGAAGGGGCGTTGGCCTTATTTCGGGCCGAGGAACGGGGGCGGCGACGACGACGACGGGATTTTTTTTGTTCTTCACTCATATTTTTCTCTTTCAGACAACGACGATATCCTCAAGTCCCTCTTCGGGATCGGGATACTGGGGATCCATATTTTTCAATGTCTCGACAATAACCTGTGCGACGACATAGTTGCGATACCACTTATTGTTGGAAGGGATGATATACCAGGGGGCGTGCTGCGTACTGCATTTCTGGATGGCGTCGGTGTAAGCCGCCATGTAGTCGTCCCACAACTTTCGTTCTTTTAGATCGCCCTTGGAAAATTTCCAACGCTTGTCAGGGTTATCCAGCCGGGCCTGCAGACGCCGGGCCTGCTCATCCAGCGAGATATGCAGATAGAACTTGAGGATAACAACGTCATTTTCGGCCAGATGCTGCTCGAAGCTGTTGATCTGTTCGTAACGCCGGGACCACACATTCTGAGGCACATAATTATGAACGCGCACCACCAGCACATCCTCATAGTGCGAGCGGTTGAAGATGCCGATCATGCCCTTTTTGGGCACGGCCTTGTGGATGCGCCACAGATAGTCATGGGCGTATTCCTCGGGCGTGGGAACTTTGAAGGACGTCACAGTGACGCCCTGCGGGTTCACCCCGCGCATCACATGCTTGATGGTGCCATCCTTGCCCGCAGTATCCATCGCTTGCAAGACAATCAGCAAGGATTTTTGGTTCCACGCGTAAAAACGATCCTGATATTTTCGCAACTTCTTGCGCAACTTTTTCAACGACTTCGACGCTTCTTTCAGCGATTTGAACTCGCCGGTGTCGTTGGGATCAATGGTGGAAAGATCGACCGCCGCCCCGGGACGAACGCCGTATCGTTCACAAAAGGTTGTGTGATTGGGTAAAGACATGAGATATTACTCCTCTGCGGGAGGCGCGCCGAAGATATTGGCGTAGAGGCCCAAAAGAAAACCAAAAAGCAGAAAGGCGACAAGCCCCCACCAACTGCGGCTCATCTGCACTGCATCCACGTGCACCCAATGCCGCAGGATGATCACGGCGACAACCCAGATGGTGAATCCGAAAAACGTTGATACGATGAGGGAATCCTTGTTGGAGAGTCTATCCAACGAAACGGCGAACAGAAGGCCCAGGAGAATGGCTATTATAAAATGAATAATGATGCCGGCTGTCATCATCAGAACTGGCGTTCCCTCAGGAAACAGCACGGCTCCGATGCTGGACAAAAGCGTATCGGCGCCAGGCCCCCACAAATGAGCGCCCGCAGCCCAGACCAAAAGCATGCCCAGGCCTGCGAAAATTCCGGCGGGAATCCCCTGTCGGGGTTGGAGCTTTGTTCCCATAAAAGGGCGGGAATGTGATTTTACGTTTGTCGTACTGCTCATATCATTGCTCTATGGCTGGATAAGGATGAAAAGTAAATTCTTGCGAAAATAAACAATCCTGAGGCATTGTAGCCAGCGAGGCGTAAAAGATCAAGTTTGGATGACAGCATGGGGGCGTTTCAAAATGGGGGCGAACGCCAGATTTTGTTCTGCCGCCTCCGCCCTGGGCTGGAAGCCCTGGGCTACCGGTGCGAAGGCCCTTCGGGCCAGGCCCGAAGGGCTTGGCAAAAGTAGCCCCGAGGTTCACTCGGGGTGATAGCGGCAGTGGCCAAGCGTCCGTTTTGGGAATTTGCCCAAAATTGAAACGCCCCCATGCTGAGGGGGCTACTTGACAGAAAACGAAATTTTCATTATAAATTATTGAAGAAGACGCGGCGTCATGTTCGCTGCATCCATATTCATCGTTCATCACCCCACACCATTATTTTTTCGGAGGTAACTATGAACGCCAACGAAGCCAGTTGGGATCGCATCATACGCGTTATTCTTGGTTTGATTCTACTTTATGTTGGTTGGTCCGTCATCCAGCCGCAATTCGGCCTGTGGAGCATCGTGGCGCTGGTGGTCGGCGTCGTTCTGCTGGTAACAGGGGCCATCGGCACCTGTCCGCTTTACTCTCTGCTCAAGATCAACACCAAAGGTTCCTGATCCAGCGGACCGTCTTTGCTTGTACGGAGCAACGATGCGAAAAGGCGTCGTTGCTCCGTTACGCGTTGGCCACAAAACGCCCGCTTCCCTCTTCGTCTCATCTCCATGTCATCTCAACCCCAAACATTATTGCCTCGATTGCGTGCGTTAGGCCTGCGCCCGCGCAAGGGCCTGGGCCAACATTATCTCACCGATCCCGACATCCTGGCGGATATCGTGGCGGCGGCGGAATTGCCTCCCGCCGCCGTGGTCATCGAGGTGGGACCCGGACCCGGGGCGCTGACTGCGGCGCTGGCTCCTGTAAGCGGTCGACTGATCGCCATCGAGCTCGATAACAAGTTGGCGCCGCTGCTGGCCGAATTATATGAAGATTGGCCGCAGGTCCACATCATTCATGCCGATGCGTTGCAGCTTTCACCCACCCAGGCGCTGACGCAGACGGGCGGCGTCGCTCCATATTATGCGCTGGGCAACATTCCCTATTACATCACATCCCCCCTGCTGCGTCATTTTCTGGAGGCCGAACTTCCTCCCGAACGTATGGTGTTCACCATCCAGCTCGATGTCGCCCAACGCATCGTCGCCCGGCCGCCGCGAATGAGCCTGCTGGCGGTGTCGGTGCAGGTTTACGCCCGGCCTCGAATTGTGCGCAAGCTGCCGCCTGGCGCATTTACGCCGCCCCCCAAAGTGCATTCGGCGGTGCTGCGGCTGGATGTGCTGCCGCAGCCGCAGGTGGCGCCTGAGCAGCGAGAGGCGTTCTTCCGCGTGGTGCGGGCCGGTTTCGGACAAAAACGCAAGACGCTGCGCAACAGCCTGGCCGCGGGCCTGCATCTTTCAACCACTGTCACCGAATCAGCTATCCGCGCCGCAGGTCTCAATCCCAAACAACGAGCTCAGGAACTTGATATCTCCCAATGGCTGCGCCTGATGGCGGAAATCCAGAAACCAACCGATTGAAACAGTCGTTATTGGCTACGGGTCGCCAGGCCCGTGAAACGTGATGTGTAACGCGCAGCGTCCTCACGCATTGCGCTTTACGCATGACGCCCGTTGCCCGCTGGGCCTATCTTGCTCCGTCCCCCTATGCAAGCGACGCCAATGCCGTTTACGGAACGCCTCACCACTCGGGCGGGCCCGCTGTGGGACGCAGATAGCGGGGATTTAGTTCTTGTGCGGGCGCAATGATGGGGGTGGGGACGGGATCGCGTTGGACGACAAAGGGCCGGGTGTTGCTCATGCGCCATCGCCATACATAGATGAAAATCGCGGCCAGCAGGATGATGATCAGCCATTTCAACGCGGGCAACACCCATGAATGCCGCCATGGCAACGTGCGGCGCTGGATGGTGGGCGCACTGGCGCGGATGCTCGGAGGGTGCGCACCGCGCACATAACGCGGGATGGGACGATTTTTTTGACGCTGATAGCGCTGGCATTGCTCGAATCGCCCGCCCAGGCAGTAGCGGGCCTGCTGCGAGCGAGGCAGATGAATGGAAGATGCCAGCAGGCAGAGATTATCGGAGCCGGGCGTCAGCACTGGCGCTGCTTCGCGTCGTCCGCGCAGATAAGGACAGACCCGCTCGATGCGTGACTGCTCAGCCATAGGGGCCCCTTCGCTCGGGTGGCAGCATGGCCGCGATGCGGTGCATGATCATCTCGGTGTAGGGCTTCAGCTCCCGGCTGCGAGTCGCGCGGGCTTCTGGTGGCAGGCGAAACGGTTCGCCCACATAAAAATGGATATGAGGTCGCCGCAGTCGCAGCCAGTGCCCCGCAATCACATCTTCATGCCCCCACACGGCCACGGGAATGATCAGGGCGTCGGTGCGACTGGCCAGCCAGGCCGCGCCATCATGGCCCTTTTGGAGGACGCCGTCGTGGGATCGGGTGCCCTCGGGCGCTACGCCCAGCACCCGGCCCGCCCTGAGCGCTCTCAGCGCCGCGGTCAGCGCTTGCTTGTCGGGCGCGCCGCGGTTGACAAAGATGGCTTGTCCGAAATGACGTAAAAGCGAATTGATTACCGGGACTTTGTTCCATTTTTCGGCGGCAAAGGTGACAGGCGGAACTTTGTTGTACGCGGCCATGAAAATAACATCGAACCAGCTCACATGGTTGGGCGTGATGATGGCCGGGCCCCGGTCGGGAAGATGTTCGATTCCGCGCACATCCATCCGGAACAGGAAGGGAAGAAGAAATCGCAAGATGCGTTGGACAAAATCCCATCCAAAAGGTTTGGCAATAGCAGGCTGTTCGGAATTATTCATGGGAAGACAGGCGCCGCTGGCCTTCGGCCAGAAGACGGTAATCAGCGACAGGCAGATGGGTGGGGAGAAGTTCGACGGAGAAGATGCCGATCTCGCCGGGCTGCAACTCGGGTGGATCCGTAGACGTCCGGCCGACAGCGGTCACCCGGCCCGCATCATCGTAGAGAATGACGGAAATATGCACGGCGGTGGCGGCGTCAGCGTCGCGGTTGACCACCTCGCCGGTAAGCGCGTAAACCGACTCGCCAATCTCCCGGGCCAAAATATGCTCGATGGACAGATTTCGGTGATAGAAAGGGAGATGGGCGGGATAGGCGCTGATAATGCGGGTGGCGTAACTGACAAAGGGAGCCGGGTGCGGCGTGAATTGCAAACCGAAACCGGCGCTCTCGCCAGGGGCCAACATATCCTGCTGAATGGGGGCTTGTGCGCTGGCGATGACGCCGCCTTCATCATTCAACAAATCCACCTGCACGACAACATCCTCCACCGCCTCAGCGCCTGTCAGCGTCACCTGTCCCAGCGCCCACAAAGCGTCCGGCTGCTCCCAAAAGACGAGAGGGCTGATGTCTACGGGCGGAGGCGTGGGCTCGGGCGTGGGCGTGCCAGCGCTCAGACGGGCCTCGGGATCGGTGGGGATGATGATCTGCTGGCCCACCAACAGCCCGCGCGGATCGGTGATGCCGTTGGCCTCCTGAATCGCCTGCACGGTGACGCCATACTTGCGGGCCAGGCCGATGAGGGTGTCGCCCGCTTGCAGCGTGTGGATGATGGGCGTGGGTTCGGGCGTCGGCGTTTCGGTGGGAGCGGGCGTGGCAGGGATGGGCGTGGCCGTGGGCGATGCGGTGGGCGCGGGCGTCTCGCGGGCGGGCGTGACCGTGGCGGTTGGGATGATAACCGTGGCCGTGGGTTTGGTGATCACCTGTCCGCAGCCGCCAATCAGCAGCGGTGAGATCAACAGCAACAGGATGATAACGACAGGACGCTTCAAGAACGAGCGAAGCGATCTACGCAGATTTCGAGCTTTGATGCGCCGTATAGCGTGTGGCATAGCCAGATTATACACATGCGGGCAGTTCAAAAGAAAGTTGCGGCGGCGCGGCGGCCACGAAATAACCAATAATTTTTATGAACTCTTTCATAATAATTTGACATCTCCCATCGGGAGGCATATAATCTCACAGCGCCTTTCTGTATCTTTTTCTATTTTACTCGCATCATACAAGGCCGGGCGTCATTGATTCCCGTTAAAAGTCAGGCCCTTTCGTCCATCTTACTAATTACCAAAACTTCTTGAGAGGTTTCCACGTCTATGCGTGTTCTGCTGATTAACCCCCGCTTTCGACTCCCCATCGACACCCGCACCAGCCCGCACATGGGATTGGCTTATCTTGGAGCCGTCTCCGAAGAGCGCGGCGATGAGGTCGCCATTTTCGACGCCGATATCGAAGAAACGCCGTTGGGCGATTTTATACAAACCTATAAACCCAATCTGGTGGGCATTACGGCCAACACGCCGCAGGTCAAACAGGCCTGGCGTCATGCCACCGAGATCAAAAAAGTCTTCGATGTTCCCATCGTCATCGGCGGCCCACACCCCAGCGTTGTGTCCGAAGAGCTGGATTACGAATCCCTGGACAGCGGCAACATCGACATCGTTGTGCGCGGCGAGGGTGAAGAAACCTGGATCGAGATATCGGAAAAGGTGGAGGATTTCCTGAAACATCACCCCACTTTTTCCACAGAAGAGCTGTTTGATCCAGCCAAAGGCGTCTGGGATAAAGTGCTGGGCATCAGCTATAAAACATCGGATGGCGAATACCATCGCAATCCCGACCGCCCCGCCATCAACGATCTGGACAGCCTGCCCTGGCCCGCGTACCATCTGTTCAAGATGGATGGCTACACCAATTTGCAGCCCGCCACCGACGCGGTGGACGGTTCCAAGAGTTTCAGCATCCTCACCAGTCGCGGCTGCCCTTATCGCTGCACCTTCTGCTCACAATCCATCATGCCCGTCAAATGGCGCAGCCGCACGCCCGAAAATGTCGTGGCTGAATGGGAGCATCTGGTGCGAGACCTGGGGGCGCAGGAGATCGGCGTGCTGGATGACAGCGCCAACATCCGCAAAAAGCGCCTTTTCCGCATCGCCGAGATGCTCATCGAGAGAGAGCTCAACCATGTGCCCTGGATTTTCGTCAACGGCATTCGGGCCAATCTGGTGGATTATGAATTGATGGCGACTTTGAAGAAGGCGGGGCTGAAGCGCACGGCCTTCGGCGTCGAAACCGGCAACCCGGAATTGCTCAAGACCATCGACAAAAAAGTCGATCATGACACCATCCGTAATGCATTCAAGGTTACCAAGGAAGTCGGCATCGAGACCATTGCTTTTATGATTATCGGCCTGCCCGGCGACACCCGCGAGACCATGCAGGACACCATCGATTTCGCCATCGAGCTGGATCCCCTCATCGCTAATTTCAGCATGATGACGCCCTACCCGGGCACCGCGGTGTGGGAGCAGGTCAAGCGCAATGGCCGTTTGCTGATTCAAGATTGGGAAGACTACGTCTTCTTCGAGCAGCACGCCCGCTACGAGATGGGCGATCTCACCGCCGATCTGGTGGAGGAGATGTATCGTCGGGCCTACCGGCAGTTCTATCTGCGCCCGGGGCCCATCTGGCGGCGTATCAAGCAGAAGGATTTCTGGGCCAATCTGCCGCGCAATGCGCGCATCGCCATGCGCACCTTCCTGCCCAAGAAAGAAAAAACGGGCCTGCGCAAGCAAATGCAGGCTGAAGCGCTCTCATAAAATCCATCTGGCGGCGGGATGGTTATCGGCGTTGGCCGGAAAGATGAACAGATTGACATCTCTGAAACGAGCGTCTTTCAGATGTCTTTCATCTTTCCGTGCTAGACTGGAATTGCGGCGCTGACGCCTGTGGGGAATCTCGCTCCCCGCCATTGCCTCTACGACTCATGGAGAAACGCGAATGAAAGTCGCTTTGATCGGCCCCAAATGGAATGAACTCGTCAATGCCTACCCGTCGCTGGGGCTGGGATATCTGGCCGCGGTGGCGGAACAGGATGGCCATGAAGTTCAAATTTTTGATTTCGGCCTGAAGCCGTGTCGTCCTCTGGAAGAGGAGGTGCAGGATGTGCTGGATTTCCGGCCCGATCTCGTCTCCTTCACATCGATGACCACCAGCTACGCCAGCGTCGAGCAGGCCAGCGCCATGATCAAAGATGCGCTGGACGTCCCCATCCTCATCGGCGGCCCCCACGCCACCTCGCTGCCCAATGAAACCCTCCAGAATCCCCACATCGATTACCTGATTTATGGCGAGGGCGAGGAAACCTTCATCGAGTTTCTGCGGGCCATCGAGAATAAAAATGACAACTGGGAGGGTTTTCAGGGCGTTTGGTACAAGGAGGATGGTCGCATCCTCAACAATCCCCAGCGGGCGTTAATCAAAGACCTGGACGGGTTGCCTTATCCCGCCCGCCATCTCTTCCGGCTGGATGAATATCCGTTGTACGCGCCCACAGGGGAGCAGATGCTGACGGTGCTCAGCAGCCGCGGCTGTCCCTATAATTGCTCCTTCTGCTTCAAGGGCATCGTGGGCCGAACCTATCGCCAACGCAGTCCCGAAAACATCGCAGACGAGCTGGAGCATCTCATGGCGACCTATGGCGTGCGTAACTTCTATTTCATCGATGACCTGTTCACCATCGACGTGCGCCGCCTGAACAAAATCCTCGATCATTTCATCGAGCGCAATATGGATATTCGCTGGCAGTGTCTGGCCCGGGTGGATCGGGTGAATCCCGAGCTGCTGGACAAGATGTATCAGGCCGGATGCCGCGAGATTCATTATGGCATTGAAAGCGGCAACGAAGAGGTGCTGAAAAAGACGGCCAAGCACATCGATCTCAGCCGGGTGCGCAATGCCGCCGCCTGGACGGAACAGGCGGGCATTCGGGCCAAAGGCTATTTCATCCTGGGCCTGCCCGGCGACACCGAGGAGACCATCGAGGAAACCATCGAGTTCGCCGCCAGCCTGGATCTGACCGAGGCCATGTTCTCCATTGCCACGCCTTTCCCGGGCACGCAACTGTGGAATGAACTTTTACAGCGGCACCCCGACATGGTTTATAATGCTGATTTCACCAAGAGCTATTACTACAACAGCTATCAATCCTCGATTGCGCCCTTTATGAACGTTTCGGGCGTGCCCGACGACGTACTCAGCCGCAAGGCTATCGAGGCCCGCCAGCGTTTCATCGAGGCCAAAAAACGCCGGGTCTATCGTCAGAGCTTTGGCCCCAAAGCGGGCGATCTGCTCTGGAACGTCTCGCAGATCACCCCTGTGCGTAAGGTTGGCAGCGCGCTGGCCCATGCGGGCCTGTTCAAGCGCTTCCAGCGCACAAAGGGCGAGCTGTTCGGCTCTATCTCCTGGTCCTGACTCGCAGCCTGCCGCAACAGCGGATTTCTCTCCTCGCCACTTAGTAGCCGTCTAAAAATTATCTCCCTTTTCCAAAGCAACACACATTTCTTACGTCATGTCGAATCGAAGCGAGACATCCCCTTGCAGACGGATAAACGCCTGCCACCGGGGAGATTTCTCCTCGTTTCACTCGTCGAAATGACGTAGAAAAGGGAAGTTATTTTTAGACGCTCACTTAATGAGGAATCCTTCGTTTTGCGGCGTCTGAACGCGGCGTCATATTTCCAAATCCCACATTTTTATGCCTAAACATCCTCTGACTTTTCGTCAAAAACTTCGCAACAAGAAAAAAATCTACCGCAACAAGGTGATGGGGCCCGTCAAATATCTGGCTTATCAGACAGGACAGACCCAACGCGTGCCCGCGCCCGACCGGATGTATATCGAATCCACCAACATCTGCAATCTCAACTGCATCATGTGTCCCACCGGTCGCGGCGAAGTGACCCGGGCCAACGGGTTTATGAAGTGGGAGGTGTTCAAACAGATCGTAGATGAGATGGCGCCGCTGGTCAAGGCCACTACCCTGCACATCTGGGGCGAGCCTCTGCTGCACAAACGCATCTACGACATGGTGGCCTATTGCACCGAAAAGGGTCTGCGCTCCGAGATCAGCACCAACGCCACCCTGCTCACCGAAGAGCGGGGGCGCAAGCTGCTGGACGCGGGTCTGAACGTCATCTATCTCTGCCAGGATGGCATGAGGCCCGAGACCTACGAAAATATCCGCGTCAACGCCGACTACGAAAAGACCAACGAGAACATCCGCCGGTTTGTAGAGATGAAGCACGCGGGCGACTACGAGACGTTCGTCAATCTCCAGATTATCGAGATGGAAAACACCCGGGAGGACACCGAAGCCTTCGTGGCCTACTGGAAGGATGTGCCGGGCGTCGATCTGGTGCACATCAAGCCCTTCGATTCGTGGGGCGACCAGATCGAGGAGATCAGCGCGCTGCGCCCCGAACAGCAACGACAACTCCCCTCACGCTACGCGTGCCCCAACCTCTGGTATCATGTTCACATCTACTGGGACGGCTCCATCGCCATGTGCGATCGCGATTTCAACCTGGATTACGATCTGGGCAACATCATCGATGACGATGGCGTGGTGCGGGTGATGAAAAACTGGAACGGGCCCAAGATGCAGCAATTGCGCAAGTTGCACCTGGAGAGCCGCTATGACGAGGTGACGCCCTGCAACACCTGCATGGAATGGGCCTGGTGGAAGCCCTCCTTGTTCGAATCCTACGGCAACCGCCCGGCCGAAGACGATTTCGGCGGCCAGATGATCCATACCGAGCAATCCACCGATGGCGTCAGCGGCAATGGCCGCGACGCATCATCCGCAATACCGCTGGTCGTTTCCAACGACAGTCGATCTGGCAGCAGCCAATAACCCCGGAGAATCTTTGATTATGGCAACTTTCTTCCCCTGGGGAAAGCAAAAGAAATCCAACATCCTGTGGCTCGATCTGGGCGATCTGGGCGATCTGGTGAACCCGGGCGGGCCGCACGAGCAATGGCAGGATCATGGTCTGGCCCTGTTGCGCACGATTTTACACCAAAACGGAATCATAACCGATCTGGCGTCGACGCGGGCGGTGCTGTCGTGGGAACAACTCGAGCCTCAACTCGCCGGCTACGACATACTGCTGATGAACGTGCGCAGCTACACTTATCCGCCCGCCAAAAAAGCCGCCCAGCTTTTCAAAGAAATCAACCCCAACGGCAAGGTGCTGGTGGGCGGCATGCACGCTACGGTGGCTCCGGATGAGATGATGGCGGTGGACGCGTTCGATAAAATCTGCATGGGCGCGGGCGAAAAAGTCATCGTTGATCTGGTGCGGGACCCCGACAGCTTCCCCCGCGTTTTTGCGGGCGAGAGCGCCAAGAGCATGGCCGAATGGCCGATGATGGACCGGGAGCTGTGGCCCAAGCCCGCGGGCGGCTGGCGCATGAAGCGCTATTGGAAATGGAAATGGCCCCTGGAGCCGGAATGCGGCTGGGGACCCGGGCCGGTGGCCACCATCATCACCAGCCGCGTCTGCCCCTGGAAGTGCGTCTTCTGCAACGAAAGCTCCTACATTCCCCTCATGGGCCGCCGTCCGGTGGATATGGTCATCGATGAGCTGAACTACCTCGACCGCAAATATGGCGTGGGCTCGGTGGTCATCCACGATTCCATGTTCTTCCAGAACCCGAGCTGGCTGGAAGAATGGCTGGAGAAATATCCGCGCAAAACCAAAGGCTGGACCTATTGGGCCGCGGCCCGGGCCGACACCGTGGTGCAATGGCCCGAGCTCTTCATCGCCCTGGTCAAAGAAACCAACTGGCGCACCATCTCCATCGGCTTTGAATCGGGCAGCGATCGCGTGCTCAAGATTTTGAACAAGGAAGTCACCGAGGAAGAAAACTTCTTCGTCATCGATCTGGTCAACCGCCTGGGCGATGAACTGGAAGCCAAGGGCGAGCAGCCGCCTTACTTCTGGTCCAACATCATGCTGGGCATTCCCGGCGAGACCCGCGAAGACGCGTTCAAGACCATGCGCATGCTCAAGACCATGAAACGCGTCATGCCTTCCATTTCATTCTACGCCCCCTATCCTGGCTCGGCCCTGGGCTATCAGCTCATCGCCGAGGGCAAAAGCATGATGTCCAAAGACAACTATCACCGCTATCCCGGCGATGAAAAAGTCAAGGGCATCGACTACAAATTCTACCGCGACCTCATCGCCGGCAAATATGACGCCGAGGTCAACAAGGGCCTGGATACCGTCATGCACGGCGCCGATCTTTACAGCGGCGCATTGGTCAAAGCGTAATGGAATGAAGAATGAAGCATGGAGAATGAACGCAGAAAAGATGGAAAAAGTGCAAGGACGCTCCGACGGATATGCAATTCGCCGGTGGCGGCAGACGCCTGACCCGCCGGATAATAAATCCGGCTGGGAGCCAACCATCGTCCATCGTCTATCATCGGGTCGACGCCCGTGACGTCTGTTTACTATACACTGCATACTGAACACTGCATACTGGATTACTGAATAATGAGCAGTTTCGATCATCCCACCAACATGTATCTCTTCAAAATGAAGAACGGCAAGAACAAACTGGCCTACGGCGAGTCGCCCGAAGACGCCCTCGAAATCCTGCGCATGCGTCTTACCGATGAAGAGATGGCGCAGATTATCCCCGAGCAGTTCACCAAATTCCATCCCCGCCAACTGCAAAAATACATCGATGACCTCGGCTGATCTGGCCCGGGCTGTTTTTCTGCGCACATTCTCTCCATTGCAGGATTTTTATGAGCATTCGTAAAGTCTACCTTATTCAACCCGGTCGCGACGGCAAGCTGTTTGGGCGCGGGACCATGGCCCCTTACACGCTGATGCGTTTAGGCTCTCTGGCGCCCGACGAAATCCCTGTTCAGATCATCGACGAGGATCTGGAGGCCGTCCCCTTTGCCGAGATCGGGCCGAATGATCTGGTGGGCATTACGGCCAAGACTTTGCAGATCGACCGCACCCGCTGGCTGACCGAGCAGTTACACGCCCGCGGGGCCACGGTCGTAGTGGGCGGCGTCCACGCCACCCTGGCCCCTGATGAGGTGCTGGCCTGGGCCGACGCCGTGGCCGTGGGCGAGGCCTATCGCACCTGGCCGCAGATGATCGAAGATTTCGATCGCGGAGAGCTGAAACGCAGTTATGTGGATGAGGAGTGGACCAATCTGGACGATCTCAAGCCCATCACCGATCGGGTGCTACAGCAGGTGGATGAAAACAACCGCTACTGGACGCCCTACATGGAGATCACCCGCGGCTGTCCCCGCAACTGCACCTTCTGCACAGCCATCCGCGTCTCGGGCCGGGTGATGCGCCTGCGGCCCGTGGACGCCGTAGTCGAGGAAATCGAACGCCGCAAGCTCAAGCGTTTCTTCCTCACCGACGACAACTTCGGCCTCAACTTCCGGCTCAATCCCGACTATATGGAGAAATTATTCAAGGCCCTGCGCAAGCTGCCCCTGCACGGATGGACGGTGCAGGCCGAGCAGCTCACTGCGGATCATCCTGATCTGCTGAAACTGGCCCGGGAAGCGCACATGGACAAGATTTTCATCGGTTTCGAGACGGTCAACCCCGGCAACCGCAAGGAGATCGGCGGCAAGGCCAAGGGCAACCTCGAACGTTATCATCGCTCCATCAACCGGGTGCATGATGCCGGCATCGGCGTGGTGGGGTTGTTCGTCTTTGGTTTCGATGGCGACACTACCGACGTTTTTCAGAGCACCTACGATTTCATCAAGCGCAGCAATCTGGATGGCGTCAGCGTCACCATCCTCACGCCTTTTGTGGGCACGCCCCAGCGCCGGGATATGCTGCAGGAAGGACGCATTCTCACTCATGTGCCCTGGTCGCTTTACGACACCAGCCACGTCACCTATACGCCCGGCCAGATGACGCCCGAAGAGCTGTCCCGGGGCTATGACTGGATCACCCGTAAGCTCTACAGTTGGCCCAGCATCCTGCGCCGGGGATGGAGCAGTCTCAGTCGGCAGCCGGTGCGGGCCTGGCCCCGCAAGGCTGTGGCCAGCTTCAGCACCGATCTGGGTTATCGCATCGCCTACGCCCACCGCGATTGGGCCCCCACCCAAAACGGCCAGGGCCACATCGTCAGCGGCGCTTCCCGCGATGGCTTCATGCACGTCTTGCAAACCGGTTGATTTATGTCTCTTCGCAAAGTTTATCTCATTCAGCCGGGCCGGGATGGCCGCGTGATGGGCAAGGCCACCATGGCCCCCTACACCCTCATGCGCCTGGCCTCCCTGGTGCCCGATGACATCCCTGTCGAGATCATCGACGAAGACCTGCGCCCGACGCCTTTCGATGAGATCGGGCCCAATGATCTGGTGGGCATCACCGCCAAGACCTTGCAAATCGATCGCGCCCATTGGCTGACCGAACGCCTGCACGCTCGCGGGGCCACCGTAATCATCGGCGGTGCGCACGCCACCCTGGCTCCCGATGATGTGTTGAGCTGGGCCGACAGCATCGCCATAGGCGAA
>JALSPL010000071.1 GCA_026985975.1 Anaerolineae bacterium
CCGGGCGATCTACGGATTATCGCCCAACAGGAAAGAGGCGTTGCCGTCGAGGTCAAGGATATCCAGAAGGCTGATGGCGACACCTGGTACCTCATCGACGCCCCCACCGGCCTGGGATGGGTGAAGTCCGAGAACATTACCACCGAAAAACCGGAATAATTTCCCCTCATACAGGATCTCTCCCACAAAACAAGGCGGGCCCGCCCCGCCCGCTATAAACGCTCTGCTTTTAGCGGCCTCCCTGCTGAAGCAGAGCGTTTTTTGCTCATCTCAAAGCGCTCGCCGAATAAACCGGGGCTTTTCGGGCGCTTCGCGCCAAAGGTCGCACTGTGGCGATCCGACGAACGACGGTGAATTGGATAACAGAGCCTGTCCTGAGCAGAACCGAATGGGCCTTCTGCTGGCCGCAGGTCCGAAGCGCCGGACTTGAAACGGTCAGCCATAAACAGCAGGTCTCCACCTCATTTTTGGACGCACCCAAATGGAAAAATGGTTCATAAGTGCGAGACTGACGTCCTGCCAGACCAAAAGCAATTTTGAAACTGGCAAGCGATGCCCGAGTTTGCTATAATAATAGCGTTCGTTTCCTCTGCGAGTTTACTTTCTTTTTATTAAAAAGGAGGTGATGGAAAGCCGAGATATTCGTATTTGGAGACAAGAGCAGCCTAGCCAACTTCGCTCATTGTCACTGAATGCCTGCAAAAAATTGCAGACTATATCTTTCCATCTTTTCACAGGAGGAGAATATCATGTCTCGTAACAAATGGATTGTCCTGGTGCTGGCGCTTATTATTGGAGCCATTGCAATCAGCGCTTGTTCCCGGGCTACGCCAACTCCTGAGGTCATCGAAAAAACTGTCGTCGTAACTCAAGTCGTCGAAAAGACGGTGGAGGTTCCGCAGACCGTTGTCGTGACCAAAGAAGTCGAAAAGGTCGTCGAAGTTACGCCTACGCCCATTTCAAATCAGTTTATTGGCAGCGGGCAATTGGATGGAAACGGCATTCCCGCCAATTTCTTCAGTGACATCCACGTTCGCAAAGCATTCAACTACTGTTTCGATTGGGATACTTACATCAACGAGGTGCTGAATGGGGAAGCCGTGCAGAATATCGGGCCGCTGATTCCGGGCATGCTGGGATACGATCCCAATGGTCCGCATTACTCGTATGATCCCGATAAATGCGCGGAGGAATTCAAACAAGCCTGGGACGGCAAACTGTGGGACACCGGCTTCCGTATGCAGATCGCCTATAATACCGGTAACGACACCCGTCGCATCATTGCCGAGATTTTACAACAGAATATCGCTGATGTGAATGACAAGTTCCAGATTGAGATCATCGCACTGCCCTGGCCGACCTTCCTGCGCAACATCCGCTCAGGCAAATTACCATTGTTCGTAAGCGGCTGGCTGGAGGATATCCACGATCCCCACAACTGGGCGCAGCCGTTCATGATAGGCACTTACGCCCATCGTCAGAATTTGCCTGATGATATGATCGCCAAATTCAAAGAGTTGGTGGATAAAGGCGTAGCAGAAACGGATCCGGCGAAACGCGCCGAAATATACAAGAAACTGGGCCAGTTGGATTACGAGAACGCCATCGCCATTCGCGGCGCTGTAGCCACCGGCCGTCATTACGAGCAAAAATGGGTGCAGGGGTGGTACTACAACCCCATTTACCCCGGCAACTACTACTATGCACTCAGCAAAGCTGATGACGCCAAAGACCCGGGCACCATGGTTGTTGCGTCCTTTGGCGATCCCGAAACCCTTGATCCGGCTCTGGATTACGAAACTGCCGGCGCCGAGATCATTGATAACACCTACGAAACCTTGGTGTTCTACGAGAAAAACGACCCCACCAAGTTCATTCCGCAATTGGCCGAGAGTTGGGACATCTCTGACGATGGCTCCACGTACACTTTCCATATCCGCAAGGGCGTCAAATTCCATAACGGCGACGAACTGACTCCTGAGGATGTAGCCTACTCCTTCCGTCGTGGCTTGCTGCAAGGCGGCAGCGATTCGCCGCAGTGGCTGCTGGCTGAACCATTCTTCGGTATTGGCACCTATGACATCGCCGAGCTGGTGAATCCTGACGTCGAAGATGATCCTGCTGCATTGCAGAAGGAAGATCCCGCCAAGCTGCAGGACGCCTGCCAGAAAGTCATGGATGCTATCACCTTTGATAATGACGCCGGCACCGTGACAATGCATCTGGCGCAACCTTGGGGCCCGTTCCTGGCTACCATCGCCCAGAGTTGGGGTTCCATCATGGACAAAAACTGGGTCGCCGAAAATGGCGGTTGGGATGGCACTTGCGACACCTGGACCAAATACTACGCCATTACGTCAGAAGATGATCCATTCTCCAAGATTGAGAATGGCACCGGCCCCTTCGTGTTGGATCACTGGACGCCTGGCGAGGAAGTTGCACTGAAGCGTTTTGACGGATATTGGCGCACCGATCCTGCCTGGGAAGGCGGTCCCGCCGGCCCGGCGAAGCTGGAAAACGTCATCATCAAAAATGTGTCCGAGTGGGGCACTCGCTTCGCGATGATGCAAGCTGGCGACGCCGATATGGCCGCGGTTCCCCGACAAAATGTGGCTCAGGTGGATCCGCTGGTGGGTGAGCTTTGCGAGTACAATCTGGACTCCAAAGATTTCACCTGCAATCCCACCGATAACCCTGACGGCGCTCTACGCTTGTTCAAAGGACAGCCTGGCGTGGCCCGCACCGACGCCATGTTCAACTTCCAGGTCAAATAAAGTCCTCTCCCTTCAGATGATGCAACCATCATGACTGTCTGGCGTAGGGCCTCGGCTCTACGCCAGACTTGGAGGTTTTATGGGACAATATATCTTACGCAGATTGTTGCTTCTGCCCGTCATTTTATTTGGCGTCACCCTGCTTATCTTCGGCATGTTGCAGTTTCTGAGTCCGGCGGAGCGGGCCGCGCTCTATATCAAGGACATTCCCAAAAATCCTCAGGCTCTGGAAGGGGTTATCAAACGTTATGGACTTGATGAGCCTATCTATATTCAGTATTGGAATTGGATGGTCGGGGTGAAAGACCCCAATACCGGCAAACGAAGCGGCGGCGTTTTACGGGGAGATCTGGGATATTCGCGCACATCGTCGGTTCCTGTCAGCGAGCTGATTCGATTGCGTTTTCCCGCGACTTTGGAGCTGGCTCTGTGGAGCGTGCTCCCCATTGTAGTCATTGGCGTCTGGCTGGGCGTGCTGGCCGCCATGCACCACAATGGCTTGTTCGATCAGATTGCGCGAGTATTTAGCATCGTCGGTTGGTCCTTTCCGACTTTTGTTTTTGGTTTGCTTGTGCTGATGATTTTTTATGCCCAGTTAGGATGGTTTCCTCCGGGAAGATTATCGAACTGGGCCGCAGAGGTGGTGCGTTCACCAGACTTCCACAACTATACCAAACTCGTGACGGTTGATGCGATTTTGAACATGCGGTTGGATGTCTTTTGGGATGCTCTCCGGCATCTGATCCTGCCAGTCATAACGCTCTCCTATCTTTCCTGGGCGTTGTTGTTGCGGGTGACGCGTTCATCCATGCTGGAGGTGTTGCGTCAGAATTATGTGACCACCGCCCGCGCCAAGGGATTGAAGGAGGGATTGGTCATCCGCCGTCATGTTTTGCGCAACGCCTTGATTCCCGTAGCCACAATCACCGGCTTTGTGGTCATCGGATTGCTCAATGGCGTCGTGATAACGGAGACCGTGTTCAACTATCCTGGCATCGGATCGGCAATGGCGAGAGCTGCATTGCAATTGGACGTCGTGACCGTTTTGGGTATGACGCTTTTCAGCGGCACGATTATCGTTCTAATGAACTTGTTGGTCGATGTGATGTACGCGGTGATTGACCCGCGAGTTCGTCTGCAGTAATGGAGGCATCCATGGAAGAAGAACGTCAGGGAACGCAATCTCAGGGTATTGCCACTCTGGAATTCAAGGACCCCATTCTCAGCCGTCCACAACCTTGGCTGGCGACAAAGATCGGCGTAGAAAACTACCGCATTTTGCGGGCGCTGGTTAAAAATCCCATCTCTGTGGCCGGGATACTGATTATTCTGTTTTTTGTTTTTGTTGCGGTTGCTGCGCCTGTTTTAGCTCCCCCTTTTCCTAATCGCGATCCCTATCGTATCCCGCGCGACGGTTTTCGGCCCGAGCCGCAGCCGCCCATGGCTGAATGGCGCAGCAAACGCCAGCCTCCACTGCCGTTTTGGTGGCGGACGGTGACGGGCAAGGATAAATGGGTGCATCTGATGGGCACCGCCAGCGGTCAGTGGGATCTGTATTATGGCGTGGTCTGGGGCACGCGCACTGCGTTCCGAGTGGGCCTCATTATCACAGCCAGCGTTGTCTTGTTGGGAGTGATCATCGGCTCTATTTCAGGCTATTACGGTGGCCCGATCGATAATGTATTGCAGCGGATTACCGATATTTTTATGACTTTTCCATTCTTGCTGGCGGCTTTGACCCTTTCGGCTATTCTAACTCCCCGGATTGGAAAGGGGATCTATCCCGCCATGGTGGCCATGGTGGCTTTTGGTTGGATGAGCTATACGCGTCTGATTCGCGGTGATGTGATGAGCGTTAAGAGCCGCGATTATGTACTGGCCGCCCGCGCCTTGGGGGTGAAGGATAAACGCATCATTGTGCGTCATGTTTTGCCCAACGCCATCTATCCCACGCTGGTGGTGGCTTCAATGGATGTGGGCTCCTATGTGCTCTCCTTCGCCGCACTCAGTTTCTTGGGCGTGGGTGCAGAAGTGGGGTATGCGGATTGGGGACAGCTCCTCAGCTTCGCCCGCGATTGGATTTCCCAATTGTCCACTTACTGGTAT
>JALSPL010000072.1 GCA_026985975.1 Anaerolineae bacterium
GTCATGAGCGTTTGCACGCCAATAAGGAATGAAAATGTGCAAGCCAATCTGGCGAGGGCAGCCAAGCCCGTAAAACGTAATGCGTAATGCGTAAGGTCTTCACGTTTTACGTTTTACGCATTACGTGGTTGAGCGCCAGGCCAACGCTGGCTTCGAGAGCGCCTCTGCAAACGGCGCCAACGTCTATTTACGAAACAGATCAGTCTTTCGGGTAGACCCATTCCTCGAACATGGGCGTCAGATCGCAGTTACAGGCGTCCTCGGCCACGCGTTTGAGGCTGTCGGTGGTGGCGACGCCCCATTTGTAAGTGTGGTAATACGCTTTCTGGAATTTGGAGAAGGCGTTATCGCCCATCTTCTGGCGTAACTTATCGAAGAAGACGCCGCCGCGGCCATAGATGATGCCGCTGTATTCCGCTTCGTCATAGGCCGAGACCGGTAAATCCAGGGGGATGTCGGCGTCGTCGATGTAGTCCCAACGCCGTTGTTGATTCGCCAGCTCCTGCCGATAGCCCTCCGGCCCGTAGACCTGGCCGAAGTAGAGGGCGGTGTTGTATTGAGTCAACGATTCATCCAGCCAGGGATGGTGAATCTGATCGTTGCCCACCACGCTGTAAAACCACTGATGCCCGACCTCGTGGGCGGTGGCCACCTCGAAGAAGGGCTGCTCGGGATCATAAAGGGAGAGGGCCACCACGATGACGCCCGGATATTCCACTCCGCCCGCCAACGTGGGCGTCCCGACCACATCCAACTCGGTGAAGGGATAAACGTCGTAGGCCTGATTGAATGTCTTCAGAGCATCCACCGCGTATTGCAGCGCCAGCTCGTTTTCGCTGGCCAGCTCGCCCGGCGCGTAGGCCCGCACCACCGTGTCGCCCACCTTTTCCTCCATCACCCGGTAACGGGCGCTGCTGACCAGATAGAAGTCGCGCATGGGCCCGGCCGCCCAGGTGATGATTTGCCGACCATCTTTCTCATCCCGGTCGATTTCGAATCCCGACGCCTGCACCACCTGGCCCGCGGGCAGCGAGGCCCGCACCAGATAATAGGCCGTGTCGCTGTAAGTGACATCGCCATAATTGGGCGGAACGTCGTCATACCAACCGATCACATCGTCATAGGCTGGGATCATGGGATAGGCGTGGGCCAGGGCCAGAATATCATCCATGCTGGCCAACACAGCGTAGTTCGCACCGGCGGTGGTGGGAACGGCCACCTCGTAATCCATGGCGATGACGACCTGCTCGCCCGGCTGCAACGGCGCGGGCATGGCCACCAGCAGCACGCTGTCATATGCCTCGGACATGGTCTGCGCTGTCTGGCCGTTGACCGTGATGTCGCTGACAGTCATCTTGCCATCCAGGATATTGGGGAACAGGCGAAAGACCACCTCGTTCAGTGCGACATCTTCGGTGTTCGTATAGCGCACTTCCAGCTTGCCCATCACATGGGTCAGATCATCGCTGACGCTGAAATCGATGTGGTAGACGCTGGCTCCGGGCAGTTCTTTGAGCGCGTCTTGCTGGGATGGAATCAGCCCCGGGGCGAAGATGGCGCGATCATCCCAGGGCGTGTCGAACAGAGCGGGTGCAGGGAGCGCGGGGATGGGCGTGGCTGTGGGGAGATCGGGCGTGGGGACGGTTGTTACGGTCAGCGGTTTTTCCATCGCCACGGGCGGCGGCGGCGCTTTGGCTGCGCTGCATCCCGCCAGAAAAAGTAGCGCAAGGACGGCTGACAGGAGAATAATGTGAGATCGTTTCATGATCAATGCGGATTCAACCGCTGGACATTGGGCCGGATGTTCAGTTCATCGATGAGGTGATTGAGTTCGTCATCGGTGAGGGGACGGCCCTTGCCCGCGTAGGCGGTGAGCGCGGCCTCCATCATGTTGGTGCCAAAGGAGCGGCCTTCGTAGCGAGGCGTGGTGGTGATGAGCCAGCGCACGCCGCGGGCCCTGAGCAGTTCCACATCCGCGGCGGTGGTGGTGTTGGTGAGGATGTCCTTGCCCGTGAGGTCATCGGGCAGATGCTTGCGGATGTAGAGGAAATCCCCGGCGATGATCTCGGCTCGCCGCCAGTATTTCTCGAATTTGGGCTCGATGCTCTCCTGGTTTTCGCCGGTGGGGTAGACCATGGAGATGGGGAGTTTTCCCATGACGGGCAACAACGCCTTGCCCAATCGGCGCAAATTGACAATGCCCTTCACCGGGATGGGCAGACCCAGGGCGAACATGAGATCGCCAAAGATCACCTCATCGGCCACTTCATCGACGGCCAGGGCCATGCCATAACGATCCACCGCCAGCGTGAAAAAGGCCCGCTCGTAGTGGGGAATGCCGCCCAAAGCGGGCGCGGCCAGCTCGAAGACGCGGCGTTCCAGGGTGTGTTTGAGACCGCGGCCATCCACCGCCGGGGTCTTGTGAACGTCCTTGATCAGCCCCAGGCCCGAGCGCAGGGGATACTCCTTATCCTCGATGCGCAGATAAAGCTCCACGCCGCCGACGCCGAAGGCGTCCACCTGACCATCCAGCTCGGCGAAAAGCTGGCGGGCCTTGTCGGGATCGCCATCCGTGCCGATGCGTTCGACGCTGACGGGCTCGTCGTTGAAGGTGAGAACGACCTTTTTGTTACGCTTGCTGCTGCCAAGACTGATACTGACTGCGCGTTTCATGATTCTGGTTGAAGGTCGGGAGAGTGGAAGATGGCATTACGGAGTTTCGTCGTCTGGCTTTTCCGCCGAAACGACTTCGTAAGTAGCGTCGATGATCTCAACCGGCGCAACCGGCTCAACCGTTTCGATGGGCGTCTCATGCCCGATCGTGTAAAAATCAGCGTCTACATACGGCTCCCGGTTGTAGTCTTCCTCTTCTTTCCGCACATCTTTGAACACCGTCATCTTGCTTTTCAGATACATGGCAAAGATCACAACGCCGAAGATGACGATGAGAAAAGAGAGGCAGATGAAGAAGAAAATAGTTCCGATAACGTCCATGCGATTACGCCATTTGCCACGCGGGGATACGATCGCTCAGGCGGCGACCGCGGGCTTCGTACGCGATCTCCCAATAGGGGAGCCACGCCACCGCCACCATCATCACGTCTACATCCGAACGGCGGGGTTTGACCTCGTAGGTTTCGATATCATCCAGCATTTCCTCCCACTGTTGGGCAATGTCCTCCGCCCTTTCTTTCAATTCCGCCTGTAATTCTTCAATTTCTTTTTGCAGACGAGCGATTTCTTCTTCAGATTCCTCAACATCCATTTTGGCCTTGGCGGTCATACGGCGTTTGGTCATGGCCGAAGAGATGGATTTGCGGCGGCCAAAGATGCCGAACACGCCCAGGAGCGTTTCCGCCCCGGAAACCATCTCCTCTTGCTTGCGGGCGGCGTAATCGGCCTTGTCTTCTTCCAGCTCGATCTTTTCCCGCTGCAGTCGTTTGGCCAGCCGATCCAGCTTGGTTTGGTAGCTTTTGCGCAATTTATCCACAGCCGCGTCGCGTTTTTCCCGTCCCGCCTGGGCCAGCCGCACCTTGAAATCTCGCTCCGATTCACCAGGCCTGCTGTACGCCTTCAGTTTGGGATGATACAACAGGGGCAGACGCATTTCGTGATAGAGATAACTGGCGTAATCTTTTTGCAGGGCTTTGATCTTGCGGGCGGTGGAGAGTTCGCGCGGGGTCTCGCCAAAAATGGCGTCATCCCGCCCCGGTTCGTCTTCCATCTCATCGGGCGTGATGTCCACCGCGTCGGCATTCTCCCAGCGCACCACTGTTCCCAGGTCGTTGGCGTAAAGCAGATTGCGGAATTCCTTGACTTCGCTCACATCCTTGCGGCGGTCCACAAACGCGACCTCGGCGGCGAGATACAGCGCCGGCTCATAAACCAGACGCACGTTTTCCGGCTCGATGCTCTGATTTTCTTCCTTTTCCAGAAGCGACAGGGCCCGATTGGTGCTGATGTTAATCGGGAAAAAGACCTGGGGAACGTCCGGCGGCAAAGATGGGGGATGGGCGCTGTAACCGGGCGGCAATTCTTCCTTCGGCTCCGGCGGCGTTTGCTCGCGGATGATGGCCGGGCCTGCGGCTGAGACCGCGGCCGCGGCCGGGAGCGCCGCCTCCTGCTGTTTCACCGGCGCCATCAGCGTCTCCACCTGATCTCGGGTCAACGGCCCGCGCAGATAGCTCATGGCCCAACGCGTCTGAAAGATCACCGGCTCGTCTTCGTGGACGTTGTGCAGCAGAAAAACCCGGGAATCCAGCGCCGAGATGGTCTTCATCAGCTCCTGACGGTTCATGCCGCCATCGCCTGAAGCCGACAGCAGGCCGTTGAGCAGCCGCTCTTTATCGCGCTCGGCCTGCAATTTGCCGATGAACCAGGTGCCGGCGTTGGTCAGCCCCTTGTAGTCCAGATCCGCCGGGTTCTGCGTGGTGAGGATGACGCCGAGGCCGTAGGCCCGGGCCTGTTTCATCAGCGTCAACAGCGGTTTTTTGGAGGGCGGATTGGCCGTGGGCGGGAAGAAGCCGAACACCTCGTCCATGTACATCAGCGCCCGCAGGCTGGTGGTGCCGTTCTGCTGCCGCATCCAGGTAATGAGCTGTTCCAGCAGCAGGGTGACGAAAAACATACGCTCGGGCTCGCTGAGATGAGCGATGTAGAAGATGCTGTGGCGGGGCTTGCCGTTGGGGCTGAAATAGAGCGTATCGATGTCCAGCGGCTCTCCTTCCAACCACGACTGGAAGCTGGGCGCGGCCATGATGGCGTTCAAATCCATGGCCAGCTCAAACCGGTCTTTTTGCGGATAAAAAGTCTCGATGTCGAAAACGCCCAGTTTGGTGATG
>JALSPL010000073.1 GCA_026985975.1 Anaerolineae bacterium
CCTTCATCCCCACCGCCCCCGCCATCGTGGCCGCGGTGCGCGACGCCACGGGCGTGTGGTTCGACGAATTGCCCCTCACCCCGGAACGCGTAGCGTTGCGGCTGAAGGATAAAAGATCAGGCTCAACTGGATCTCAGGGGGCAGTTCAAACTCCCTGACGAAGATTGACGAATGTTGACGAAAATAGACGATTTTCTTCGTCAATCTTCGTCCTTTCGTCTATTTTCGTCAGATCATTGCGCTGGGAGCTGCGTCAGAGAAATGACGCCCCCTGAAATCCAAAAGAGCCAAAGATCAATGATTGATGATTAAAGTGAGACCTGCGTCGTTGTTTTCTTTAATCATTGTTCGTCAATCATTAACCATTTCTCATGCCTAAACTCCTCATCAACGGCTGGTTCTGGGGCCGCACCGACACCGGTTCGGGCCAATATCTGCATGGGCTGATCTGGGAGCTGTACAAAGCCCTGCCCGACTGGCAGATCATGCTGCTGGTTCCGCCCATCTATGGCGATTACCGGCTGCCCGCGCCGCCGCCCACGGTGCAGAAGGTGCGGGCGCCGCTGCCGGGATGGGCTATCAACGCCCAGTTGGTCAAGCTGGCGTGGGAGCAGCGGGTATTCCCGCGCTGGGCGAAGTGTCTGCACGCTGACGTGGCCTTCGCGCCCTACTGGGGCTCGCCGCTGAAATCGCCCGCGCCCGTGGCCGTCACCATCCACGATATGATCCCGGTGTTGCTGGATGATTACGCCAGCGGCCTGCTGGCCCGGGCCTACACCTGGCTGGTCTCCAAAAGCGCGCGCAACGCCGACGCCATCCTCACCGTCAGCCAGTCCGCGGCCGATGACATCGTGCGGCTGCTGGAAGTGCCGGCGGAGCGGGTGCACGTCACCTATGAGAGCCTGGGCGCGCCCCACGCGCCGGTGACCGATGAGGATGAGCTGGCCCGCATTCGCGAGTTATACGATCTCCCCGGGCGCTATTTTTTCTATCTGGGCGGTTTCGACCCTCGTAAAAATGCGCCGCTGATGTTGAGGGCTTATGCCCGCGCCCGTCAACTGCGGCCCGATCTGCCCGATCTGGTCATCGCCGGGCGGCTGCCCGACCCCAAAGATCGCTGGTTCACCGATCCGCGGCCCCTCATCGCCGACCTGGGGTTGGCGGAGCATGTGCAGGTGCTGGGCTTCGTGCCCGACGCTCACAAGCCCGCGCTCTACACCATGGCCGAGCTCTTCCTCTTCCCCTCCCGCTACGAGGGCTTTGGCATGCCGCCTCTGGAGGCTATGGCCTGCGGCACGCCGGCGCTGGTGGCCGACAATAGTTCATTGCCCGAGATCACCGGCGGCGTCACGCCCATGGTTCCCACCGATGACGAAGAAGCCTACGTCCGGGCCATCCTCGCTGCGCTGGACGACCCGCCCGATCCCGCCGCGCTCATCGCCCGGGCCGGTCGTTTCACCTGGAAAGACGCGGCCGCCCGCACGGCGCAAGTCATCCGGGCGCTGAAGGCATCGTCGTAATCAATGGTGTAAGAGCGGTCCGGGCCGCAAACGCAGGGGATTGTCAGCGTCCGGCAATCTGTTCGCTGATCGTGTCGAGCGCTTTCTGCAACTGCACGTCGGGTTTCTGATGCAGGCCCCATTGTCCCAGGGGGATTTGCACATCGGGGATGACGCCCGTTCCTTCCATGGTCTTGCCGTCGGGCAGGATGAGCGTCTCCACCGCCAAGCGAATGATGGAGCCGTCGGGCAGATTGAAGCCGGTGATGCCTTCGGTGTTGCCAGCAGTGGGCATGCCCACCAGCGCTGCTCGTCCCGATTGCTTCATGGCCGTGGCGAAGTATTCGGCGGCGCTGTGGCTGGCTCCGTCCGTCAAAACGACCATGGGCGTGGTCTCGTTCCATTTCACCGGCCCGCGGATGCGCCAAATGGTCAACGTGGCGTCATCTCGCAGTTTCCCCATTTTGCCAAAGACGCCGGTGGTGAAAATGGCGATGGCTTTATCGGCGTTGCCGCCGGGATTGTGGCGTTCGTCGTAGATCAAGCCTGCCAGCGGGCGATCTTGCTCCAATCGTTCGAGCATATCCAGGATATTGGTTTCGGCGTTGCCGCTGTATTCGGGCACGCGGATGTAGCCGATGTAGGGGTCTTCCGACGCGACTTCGTAATACCAGCCGTCACATCCTGCCGCGTCGCCGTATTTGACGGTGACGTCACGGGGCGTCTCATCCGGCCCCTGCCACACTGTCAGCGTCACCCGGTCGTCGCCGGTGTAAATTTTGTGAATGAGTTCTCGCGGGAAGCCGTTGTCGTCTTTGACGACTTTTTCTCCCTCGATGGCGGTGATTATATCGCCTCGATGCAGGCCCGCATCCGCGGCGCCGCCCTGATCACACACATTCCAGATGAAGAGATACTCGTCCTCGCGGGCGGGCCACACGGTCATGCCGGGCCAGGGCTTGCCGCTGCCTTCATCGGGCAAATCGAATTCCGCCGCAAAGCGGTCGGGGCGCACAAAACGGCTATGATCGTCGTGCAGTTCGGCGATCATGGCGGTCATCATATCCCAAAATTCTTCCTGATTTTTCACCTGCTGCGCTCTTTTCTCATATTCCTGGCACACGGCGTCCCAATTCGCGCCATTGAAATTACCCCGCACATAATTATCTTTGACGATATTGCAAGCCATTTCGGCCATACCTGCGTAGTCATCGGCGGAGATGTTGGCCTGACCGCCGCCTGCGGGAGTGGGGGGGACGACGGTCACCTTGTTTTTCAGGGCCTCCATGGTGGCCATGAGGGGGTTTTTCGTCGGTTCGGGCCCAGGCGTGGCAGAGGGAGCGGGCGTATCGGTGGGAGCAGGCGTTGTTGCAGAGGCCAAGAGGCCGGGAAAAGCCTCGGGCGTGGCTGTGGGCGTTGCTGAGGCGCCGCACGCCGCGAGCAGCAAGGCAAGGATAAAAATGATCAGGGGAATCAGCCGTTTATTCATGGTTAATTTGTGGCCAAGATGAGCGGGCCATAGATGGCGGCGCTGAGGATGCCATCGACGGCGAGATAGACGATAAGGAAGAACAACGAAGAATGGGTTTCGCGTTTGTAGGTGGCGCTCCATGCAGTCCACAAGCTCAAGCCCAAAATGATGAGAGGGATGCCGATCTGTAGAGGCGGCGCCAGCCATTGAGGGATGATGGGCAGCCAGGCCGAGAAGGGAACATAGGCTGAGAATCCGCCCAGAAAGCTCATTTTTACCACCCAGTAGCCGATGATGGCGATGATCAGGCTGGCGAGGACGCCCGGAGAGAAAAACTCGTTGCTGCCGCGACGCAGGAAGAAGGTGATCAGATAGAGGAGGAGGGGCGCGATCATCCACATGAAAGCGAAGGGCAATAAGAGCGCTCCGGTGGCCAACCCGAATGCCGTTTGCGCCGCCAGCGCCTGATAATCTTCCGAACTCAGTTGTGCGTAGGCGGCCTTGATGTCGGGATTGGTGCTGGCGTAGACGATGCGAAAGCCTTGGGCGGCTCCCCGTTCCAGCCAGGCGGCGTAGAGCCAGCCGTCGGCGTCATTGGTGATGACGGGCGATTTGGAGTCGCCGCCGGTGAAGCTGAGAAGCTGGTAGCTGCTGGGCTTTCCATCGGCAAAGAAAAGCGTTCCGATTTGATATGCGTTGTCGCGCATGGTGAATTGCACCAACTCGCGTTGAATGGTGACCAGTTCGGGCAGATCGCTGCTGTTGGCGTAGATGTGGGTGATTTTGCCGGTGCGAGGACCGGTGATGGGGGCGCGTTGTCCCGCCCGAAAGCCATCTTGCAGCCAGGCTTCATAGGGGAGATGATAGTCGGAGGGGACAAAGAGTTGTTTGGGATGAGGCGTTTCCCCGGGGGAATTAATGGGGAAGCCATGAAAGCGACTGTCGACAGAGCCAGCGGAAACGCCGGTGCGAATTTCAATGGTCCAGAAGATGTAGACGCGATGCGCTGTGAGTCCCATGGTCGGCCCCGAGAAGATGCTTCCCAGCGCGGCTTTGGGCGTGGCGATGGTGTAGATGTCTGCGGCCGCCGGGCCGTTGATGACGTCGCCCGCGTAGCGAATGGCGGCGGTGGGTTGTCCCATGGGATAATACGCCCATAGAGCATGTAATGCGCCCTGGCCGTCGAAGGCCAGCGTGGGGCGAATGCCCGTTTCATCGAGCAGCATGGGGGGCGAGGCGAGATCGTTATCGGGGAAGCGATAAAGACCGGGAGCGATGCGCGGGCCCGAGAACCACACAACCATCTCTTGCCCGCGGTCGACGGCGACGGCGTAATCTCCCACCCGCACATCCCCTGATATTTTCTGCGGCGTTTCTGTCATTTGCCCGTTGGCCGCATCCACTCGGGCGTGAAACAGGCTTTCGTTGCTGATCCAGAACAGATGCACGGCATTCTGCGCCCAATAAGCTCGGGCCTGGTCGGGGCGGGCCATGCTGATTTCGGGATATTCCCGCTCCCATCGTTTTTGTCCCCTGCCATCCAGAAAGACGGCTTTGGGATAGGTGCGGCCTTCCTGGTTGGCTATCAGCAGAAAGACGGCGCTGTGGTCGGGGCCCAGGGCGAAGATAGGCGGATCGCCGCCTGCGGTTTGCCCTACGAATTGGGCGCGACTCCAATCAGGGGCGTTCAACCAGAAACGATCTGGCGTCTCTCCGCAACCGGATAGCAGCAACGCCGCCCCGAAGAGGATGAAAAGAGCGAGGAGCCAGCGGAAGGAAATAAAATTCCGATTGAGAGATGACATGATGTCAGGAATGAGAGACTGCCAATCTCTGCCTGGGCGAAGGCTCCTTCCGAACGACATATTCGT
>JALSPL010000074.1 GCA_026985975.1 Anaerolineae bacterium
GACCTCGCCCACGCCCCAGCGCAGATTTTCGCTCTCGGGGCGGACGAGAATGGCCTGAGGGCGGCCTTTGGGCTTGATTTCTCGTTTGACATAAGCTGCCAGTGATGCGATTTCGCCGCTGTCGAACGCGATCTGGGCGTCCCAGGCCAGCAGGGCCGCAGCCCACATGGGACCTTGATCCATGGAGAGAGAGGCCTGTAAGACCTCGGTATCGTTGCGCCGCTGCCACACAAAGCTACGCTTGATGGCCCAGCGCAGCAGCTCGGGCGCGTTGGCCGCCTCATAGACGCTTTGCAAGGGTGCAGCGCCCTCCAGACGCAACAGGCCCGCGTCGGTTTGGGGTAAAGTTGTGAGAGGTTGTGAGGGCATAGAAAACTCCTTGGACATGATTCGGTGGCGATTTAGTAGAGATTCAGTAGAGATTCGATGGAGATTCAGAATCTCAATAAATCTCCATGAATCTCAGGGCGACTCACTGCTTACTGTTCACTGCTCACTGTGAACCCTGCCGGGCCAACATGCGGGCGCCGCTGGCCCGGGTTTCCGCCATCCAGCCCTGCACGCCGTTCCATGCTACATACCACCAGATGAGCCCGTCGGCTTTGGCGGGGCCGGTGATGATCTGCACGTTGGCGCCCGGCGGAACCAGGGCGATGCGGTCGTTGGGGGGCTTGTTTTTGTATCCGGGCGTGCGGCGCATGTTCACCGGGCCATTGTTGACGTTGACTGCGATGTCCCCCGGCCGGAAAGTCCATGACCCGGGCAGGGGCGTGGGCAGATCGGGCGAGAGTTGGGCGGCGGGCGGCGCGGGCGTGGCCGTGGGGACGGGCGTGAAGGTGGGGGTGATGGTGGGCTGCGGCGTCCAGGTGCGGTCGGGCGCTGCGCCGATGTTCAGGGTGCGGGCGATGGCGGGTAGATACACCGTCGTCGCCGTGCCGACGATGGATGCAAAGAGAAAAATCGCTATCAGGATGCCGGAGAGAAGGGGGTGGCGGGACATTGAAAAAGGCAAAAGTGAAAAGGCGAAAGTGAAAAATCAGATAACCATTTGTTCGCCACTGCCATCATAAAGCGAGGGGCGGTCGAGGGCGTAGGGGTTGCCGTCAGGGGCGATGTCGCCCGCCATCAATTGGGCCAACAGACGGGCGCTGGCGGGCGCAGCCATGACGCCATGCCCGCTGAATCCGCTGATGACCCACAGGCCCGGGCGTTCGTTCACCGGCCCGATGACGGGATTGTGATCGGGCGTGACGGTGTATTGACCGGCATGGAGGAAGACGTTGTCCCGCTTCAGGGTCTCGGCCACATCCAGCCAGAAGGGGTTGAGCCGATAGACGCCTTCCATGACGCGAAAGGTGAAGTGCGGATCGGGGCTGACATGGCGCCGGGGAGGCGAGGGGGCTTCCGGTTCGGCCCAGGCCAATGCAGCGCCCGGCCCTTCGGGCCGCCAGTGGGCGCCCGTGTCCTCGTCGATGGTCATGGCGCCCCAGTGGGGGATGCGCTCATGCTCGCCGATGACGACGCGGTGGCGGCGCACCGGTTGCAGGGGCAGGTCAACATCGGCGGTGCGGGCCAGTTGGGCGGTGAATGGGCCCGCAGCCAGCAGCGTTGCATCCGCCTCCAGGTCCTCGCCCGCGGCCGTGCTCACGCCGATGACGCGCTCGCCGCGGGTCAGCAACTGCCGCACTTCGGTGCGGGTGCGGATGGTCACATCGTAGCGGCGGGCGGCCTGGCGAAAGCCATCCAGCGTCTCGTGGGCCGAGAGCCAGCCATCCTTCTGGCGGAAGGTGGCGGCCCGGGCCTCGGGCGCCAGATAGGGGAAGCGCCGGTGCAACTCATCGTCTTGCAGATATTCGACGTCGGGCAGGCCATGCGCGTGCTGATACGCCACCCGCTCCTGCATCCGGGCGGCCGCGTCCTCCTCCGAGGTCACGAACAGATAGCCCTGCTGATGAAAGCCGATGTTGTGGTCTGACAGATCCAGAATGCGGTTGAAATCTTCGTAGAAGGCGATGCTTTCCTTCATCATGGCAATGTTCACCGCGTCGGTGAATTGCGCCCGCACCGCCTGCAATGAGGCCGCTGTGGTCAGTGCGCCCAGGGTGGGCTCTCGCTCCAGCAAGATAACCTGGAAGCCGGCTTTCCCCAGAAAATAGGCGCTGGCGACGCCGATGACGCCGCCGCCGACGATGATGACTCGGGACATGCCACAATCATACACGGATTCGCCCCGCTTTTCAAATGCAGGCCCACCCAGGATATCTGTTATAATGGCATTTCACAAGGTGATTCCATTTTCTCTCACGAGGCAATTTGTTTTGAATAATCTCAATGACATCATCGATGCAATCAGAGAGGATTTCGAGGCCCGCAGCGCGGCCCGGGATGTGGCGCTCAAGCGCTCTCGCGAGCTGATTCGCCATTGCTCCCTCAGCATCCGCGCCTGCCATCGCCATGAATTCGATCTGGCGTTGGAACTGTTGAGCAAGGTGGATGCGCTGGCCGCGCAAATGACCTCCGATCTGGTTGATTACCCCGATCTCTATCATGCCGGTTACACCCGCGACGCCCTGAAAGAAGTGACCGAGGCGCATTTGGTCTACGCGCTCATTCATCACGATCCACTGCCCACGCCCGCGGCTCTGGGCGTGCCTAACAACGCCTATCTGGGCGGCCTGGCCGAAGCCGCCACCGAGATGCGCCGTTACATTCTCGATCTCGTCCGCCAGGATCGGCTGGAGGAGGCCGAGGGCTATTTCGTGAAGATGGACGACATCTACAGCGTGTTGGTCACCATCGATTTCCCCGACGCCATCACCGGCGGCCTGCGGCGGCAGACTGACATCGTGCGCGGGGTCACCGAGCGCACCCGCGGCGATCTGACGGTGGCCGTGCGTCAGCGCAAGCTGGAACGGGCGCTGCGCGATTTCGAGGAGCAGGTCAGTCAATCCTGACGCCCGCCATGTCCCCATCCGACGAAATCCTCTCCGCCAGCGAAATCGGCCAGTGGACTTATTGCCACCGGGCCTGGCGGCTGGCGCGGGCTGGCGAGATCAATCGCAATGCCCGGGCGCAGGCCCGCGGCGAAGCCGGACATCAGCGCCATAGCCGGGGCGTGGCCCGCTCGCAAACGACGCGTTGGCTGGCTTTTGCCCTGATCGCCCTGGCTTTTCTCTTCTTCTTGCTGGCCTTCATCGCTCTGATGGCGGGGTGAGGCCGGGAAACTACCATGTCTTTCGATAGAAGCACATTCCTCGCCCTGGGCGTTGTCCTGCTGGTGGGGCTTTTGGCCATGGCTCTGTGGAGCGTGAGTCTGCTTGCCGACGGCAACGCGCTGGCCGATTCCGCCACGGCCACGCCCACCAAAACGCCCGGCGCGCCCCTGAACCCCGAGGACGCCCCGGCTATCGATCTGTCGCGAGGCGCACTGCCCACCCTGACGCCGACTCTGGGTCCGGCCACGCCTGCGCCCCGGCAAACGCCTGCGTCGGCGCCTGATCCCGGCCAGTCGCCCATCGCAGGGCTGGCGGCCATCGCTCGCGGGTACGGGCTGAACCCGGCGGGCGATTACATGATCGTGGATCAGGACGCGCAGGAAATGTTGGTAGTGGCGGATGGCGAGTTGGTGCGCAGGCTGGCCGTCACAACAGGCGATCCCGATCAGGGGTGGGACACGCCCGCGTGGTTTGGGGTGGTGGGCGATTATTGGGGAACCTTTCAGGGCGCGGGCGGGGTCATGGCCGATGAGGGCTGGTGGCTGTTCCGCCGCGGCGGCAATTTTCTCATCCACGGCCTGCCCTACACGCTGGACGCGTCGGGCGAGAAACAGTACGTCGGGCGGGATGATCTGGGCGCCGCGCCCGCCTCCCACGGCTGTATCCGCCTGGATCCGGAAGACGCTCGCTGGTTCAGCGCCTGGCGTCCCCAGGGCAAGCCCATCATCATCCTGCCACTCAGCCGATGACGCCGTTTTTGCTTGCGCTGGTTCTCTTGCTTCTGGGGCTGGGATTGTTCTTTCTCGCCCGTCGGCAGCGAAAGGAGAGCGGTCTGCCTGCTGGCGAGATCATCTACACCGATGCGGGCGACTGGCGGCGCAATGATCGCCCCTTGTTTTCAAATCGTTACCGGCTGGTGGGAAAACCTGATTATCTGGTGCGGCAGGGGCGGATGATCATTCCGGTGGAGGTGAAATCCGCCCGGCTGCGCGGACGCCCGCCCCATGACTCCCACAAAATGCAGTTGGCCGCGTATTGTCTGCTGGTGGAGGACGCGTTGGGCGTGCGGCCCGACTACGGCATTCTGCGCTACGCCGACGCCACCATCCGTCTGGACTACACCGACGCCCTGCGCCGGGAGCTGCTGGCGGCCATGACGGCCATGCGCCGGGCCGCGGCGCTTCCCGACATCCCCCGCAGCCATGATGACCCCGCCCGTTGCCACTTTTGCGGCTATCGCGAAAGCTGCGATGAAGCGTTGGCGGTTTGAAAGTAGATTCAACCGTTTAGTCGCGTCGTCCTTCCATCGTTCATTGTCAGGTCGCCGCACGTTTGGTGGGGAATCGGTGATAGGATACAATGGAAATATCCTCAACTGCACCTGCGAGGGCAGTTTTCTCTGCAAAACATGCGAAGGAGCCAAAGCGGGTGCTGTTGGAAAAGCATACGAGACGAATGATGAATCCGAATATCTGGAACCCCACCTACACCATCACCCCGACCATCGCTCAGCGCCTCATGGCCATTGAAGCGGCGAAAGCTATGGTCGAACATACGCCCTTGCCGCCCACCATCGAGGCTGAGTTGCGACGGCGGGCCAGGATTCG
>JALSPL010000075.1 GCA_026985975.1 Anaerolineae bacterium
CAGCTTCCCCATTCCCCAGTTTCCCAGTTTCCCCATTCCCCGGCTCCCTCATTTCCCAGCTTCCCAGTTTCCTCATTTCCTCATTTCCTCGTTTCCAAGTTTCCCAGCTTCCCAGTTTCCTCATTTCCTCATTTCCTCATTTCCTCGTTTCCCAGTTTCCCAGCTTCCTCGTTTCCCAGCTTCCCCATTCCCCAGTTTCCCCCTCCTCATGCTCCACGCCATCTTACACGAAATCCAGACAGCTTCCGCCCCTATGACCATGCAACAACTCAGCCGCAAATTGGGCGTGCAGCCCGGCGCGCTGGCGGGCATGATCCAGTTTTGGGTGCAAAAAGGACGCCTGATCATAGATGAAGCCCCGGGCGGTGCGACGGAGATCAATGTGTGCGGAGGCAAAACCTGCTTCCGCTCCTGCCCCGGCCCGGCCCAATGCCCGCTGGTTTCCGATCCCCTGATATCTTATCGGCTCAACAGTGAATGACGACCTCACTTCTTCCACTCTCACCCTCACGACTATGATTTTACAACGAACCCTCATCGCTATCGCCGCCGACGACAAAAATCGCATGTGGGGCGGCCATTTTGGCATGGCCCCGCGATACTTCCTGTATTCGCCCGCCGGCGAGCTGATCGAAAAGCGCCCCAATCCCTACGGCGCCGGACAAAGCCACGAACATCATGATGACCCCAAACGCATCATCGATCTGCTGCCCGAATGCGCGGTTTTTATCGGTCGGCGCATGGGCGAAGAGAGCAAGCGCAAACTGGCCGAAAGATTCGGCATCGACGCGGTGCTGACCACCGAAAAAACGCCCGAAGCCGCCCTGCGGGCCTATCTATCGAGCTGACAGCGCCCCAGCGGCGCCCTTCCCACACACCACACACATACAAAGGAGGGACTGATGCTTGCATCCGCCCTACTCGCCTTGCGCGAAGGATTAGAAGCCGCGCTGGTGATTGGCGTCATCATTGGCGCACTATACAAACTCGACCGTTCCGATCTCAAACCCGCGGTCTGGCTGGGCGTGGCGCTCGCCATTCTATTCAGTCTGCTGGCCGCCATTGGGCTTTACCGCATTGGCGCGGCGCTGACCGGTGACGCCGAAAAGATATTTGAAGGCGCCACCATGCTTTTGGCCGCGGGCGTGCTCACCTGGATGATCTTCTGGATGAAACGCCAGTCTCGAGGGATGAAACAAAGCCTGGAGGCCAGCGTCTTTGCAGCCAGTCGCAAAACAGCTTTCCTGTCTTTATTCCTGCTGGCGTTCATCACCATCATCCGCGAGGGCGTTGAGTTGGCGTTATTTCTGACAGCGGCGGCCTTCTCCACCGGAGGCGAGCAGGTCATCGCTGGCGCTATGCTGGGCATGAGCCTGGCCTTGTTGCTGGGCTGGCTGCTTTATACTTCCAGCGTGCGCTTGAACCTGGGCCGGTTCTTCAACGTCACCAGCTTTTTGCTGCTGATCTTCGCCGCAGGTCTGGTGGCTCACGGCGTGCATGAATTCAATGAGATAGGCTGGATTCCGGCAATGATCGATCCTATCTGGAACATGAACCGCCTACTGGATGAAAGTTCACCCTTTGGACAAATTCTCAACGCCTTATTCGGCTACAACGGCAACCCTTCTCTCACCGAAGCCCTGGCTTACGTTGGCTATCTGGTGAGTATCGTCATCGGCCTGCGATTGGCGGCGAAGCCGCAGCGGCGCGGGCGGCTCGCCTGATGTCATTTGGAAGCTTGCTTCCTTTGGCGGGCCCGCCTGGCCCGTGCTATAATGCCCAAGGCTGGAATCAGCCAGTCGATTTGTCCGCCTGCGCAATGACGCGCACACAAACACATTCCTTGCCGCTGAGGTGCGGATATGGCAGACGCTCAAAAAGAACAAGTCCAGGCGCCCCCGGAACGAGATCTCATCACGTTGGCGAAAACCAGGGCAGCCGAACGAGTCAAGGCTCTATTCCACAAAGAAAAAGAGGCAAACATGAATGACGAAAGAGCCGTGGAACGGTTTCTGAAACTGAAGTCTCTTGAAAAGAAACGCTTCAACAAAGAAAAACAGTTGGAAGAGTTGAAACAGCGGCTATGGCACATTGCGCCGCGTCCAACCCTGGAACGCAAGTTGCAACAAGCCGCCTGAACCATTCGGACAAACGACTGATTTGATAAAATAACGAACGCCCTCGCGCAGTTGCATCGAGGGCGTTTTTGTATGGATGAACGGGGAAATCAGCTAACAGAGCGCCGCAGAGACCAAATCGCTATTCCGCCTGTGAGCAACAGCGTCAGCAGGGCGATGATCAGGCCCCAGGTCTGGCGGGGAGAGCGAAAACGCAGCGTCACTTGATGTGTCCCTGCGGGCAGCGGCACGGCCTGAAAGGCGCCATCGGCCCGCAGCACCGGGCGCCACGGCCCGCCGTCGATGCGGGCCTGCCAGCCCGGATACCAAACCTGGACGATGAGGAGGGTGGCGGGGTGGGATGAACTGGCGCGCACCACCACTTGATTTGTCCGCCACGATTCGATGCGGGCGCTGCCGGGCGGGCCATCCATCGTCTCGCCTCCTTCCACGACCACTTCCATCAGGGGCTGGAAGGTCGGGTCTTTCAGCGCTGCGAATGCGGCTTCGCTGTCGGCGACGCTACGGGCCCGCCCCAACATGCGTAGCCGCGGCTGGAAACGTCGGTTTCGGTAGACATTCAGGTCGGGATCGTCCCCGAAAGCCAGCTCCCACACATCCCAATCCAGGGACACATCCTTCTTTCCCAGCAGATATTTTACATTCAGCAACGCGTATTTATCGGTGCTGCGGCTGTCCATGCTATTCCAGTATCGCTGATAGTAGGCCAGGGTGAGGGGATTGGCCACGCCCCACACATCATCCAGGTTGTGCAGCAAAGCTGTATCGGGTTGCCACAGCGTGTCGATGTCGGTGCGGGCGTCGATGCGGTAAAGATCGTCGTCCGATTTGAGGAAGTTGAGGATGGCCGGGCGGGTGAAGTTGGCGGTGGGGTCTTTTTCGGAGATGTCATTGTACGCGCCCAGGGTGGCCAGATCCAGAAAAACCAGCAGGATGGCCAGCACGGCGAAGGTTTTGCCGCCCATCCAGCCCTGTTTGCGGGCGAAAAAGAGGCCCAGGCCCGCGGCCAGCAGCATCAAAAAGTGCATGAGTGCGATGGTGATGATGCTGGAGCGCAGAAGGAGCGCCTGATCGCCATTGCCGGTGAGGAGCAGTGTGGCGTAGACCAGGGGAACGCCCACGGCCAGGGTGATAATGAGCAGGGTGCGCAAAAAACGCCACAGCCCCTGCACTATCCGGGCGTCGTCCTGCGTCCAGGCGTCCATCAGGGCCTGCAAGCCCCGGCCCGCCAGCAGGGCGATGGCGAGATCGAAGAGGAAGATGAAACGGGCGGGCGCCCGCAGTTGATCCAGGCCCGGCAGCAGCCAGACAGCCCAGCCATGCACCACGCTGTAGATGCCCAGGCTGAAGGCCAGCGCCGTCGCGGCCAGGCCCGCCAGCAGCCAGGTCAGTCGATCCCGGCGCAGCAGGAGGCCAGTGAGGGCCAAAATCAGGGTGAAGACGCCGATATAGCCTATCTCCACCCGCGGCCACAGCCCCCAGTGCAGGGCGGGCGAGCGCCCGAAGAAGCCGGGGATGATCAGGCCGATGAGCTGGGCGGGCGAGAGGGAGTAGCCCACGGTTTGAGCGTAGCTCCAGGCCCCGCGCTCGGTGTAACGGGCGATCTCCAGGCCCGGCAGCAGCATGGGGGCCATGACGCCGACGCCGACCACGGCGGGAATGGCCACCGCCAGCAGGCTGCGCCGCCACATCCGCCGCCAGGAGCCGAGATCGGTCAGAAGCCAGAACCCCGCCCACAGGCCCAGCGCCATCAGGCTGAAAAGGGTCATCTGGATATGCCCGGCCAGGGAGCCGACGCCCAGAGCCAGGCCCGCGGCCAACGCCCAGCGCAGGCTGCCGCCCTGCAGATACCGGTGAGCGCCCAGCAAAACCAGCGGCAGCCACGCGGCCACGGCAATGAGATTGAGATTGCCGAAATGGATGATGAACAGATCGCTGAACATGAAGGCGACGCCCGCCAGCACGGCCGCGTAGCGATTGAAGCGCAGCCCCCGGGCCAGGGCGTAGAGTGTGACGCCCGCCCACCAGATGTGCCCCATGGCCAGCCATTCCATATCCCGGTAAGCGATCTCGCCTCCCAGCAAAAAGCGCAGCAGGTGAGGCGGATAGAAGATGCCCGACTGCACTTCGGCGGCGAAGGGAACGCCGCTATAGATGTGCGGATTCCACAGCGGCCACACGCCCGCCTTCAGGCTCTGCTGGATAAAGTGGTAGGTGGGATAGAGGAAGCTGCCCAGATCGCCGCCATCCGCGGGCATGTACGCGTCGCCGCTGATCAGCCGCCAGAAGAAGGCCGCGGTCAAAAGCCCGAACAGAGCGGGCATGAGGGCGTCGGGCAGCCAGGCCGGGCGCTTCCAGCGGATGAGCGTCAGCAGGATGAGATAGAGAATCAGTAGGGTTATGAACATAAGAGAAAGGTGACTGCTGCCAAGGTTAACAGATTACATCCGCTCTGAGATGTTTCGGCCAGACCATGCAAGTCGTCGCAAGTTATCAGTATCGATCTTGCGAGCGCGCCATAAGCCCGCAAGTTGGAAAAAATCCGCATCTTCATTGTTTTCACAGATATGAGTCATATCAACTGCATCGACAAAATCCATCGTTCGCAACAATTCCATCAGAGCAGAAGCTTTTTCTTCATTTCGGACGAGAATCGTAATTTGTTCCATTA
>JALSPL010000076.1 GCA_026985975.1 Anaerolineae bacterium
AACTGGTCGCATCAACGTTTTCGGGCGGTGCTGCAATCGCTCTTCGGCTTCGCCGCCAGCATCGTCGTCATCGGGCATTTCATCGCCGGTCACTACACGCAATCGGTGCTGAATCTCACCGCCGTGGCCTTGCCGGGCATGCTTATCGCCGTTCTACTGGGGGCGCTGCTGGACCGACGCATCAAACCGCAACACATCAAAAAGTGGATTACCGTCACCACGTTGATTCTCGGTCTCTCGCTTCTCATTCCCCGCTGACCGATTCTCATGCGCACCCTTTACATCGAAGCCACGCCCGCCCGCATGATCGCCGCCAAGCTACTGGGACGCGTGTGGCGGGGGGCCTATTTCTCGCCCATCTCCCCTCTGCATTTCGCTGAATTGCCCGACCCGCCCCTGCCCCTGCCCACATGGGCGCGGGTGCGCAACCGCCTGTGCGGCGTGTGCGGCAGCGATCTGCATCAGATTTTCCTGGATGCAGACCTGGATGTGGCCCCCATCGCCCTGCCCTCGCACCGTCGCATCTATCTCGGGCATGAGATGGTGGGGGAAATCACCGAGCTGGGCGCGGCGGTGACAGGCCTGGAGCCGGGACAGCGGGTGGTGCGCTGGGGCCGCGGGGACGATTGTCGGGCCCGCGGGCGAAAAGAGCTGTGCCCGGCCTGTCAGCGCGGGCACCGCGTTTTATGTGAACACGCTTCTGAGCCCAGAGAGCATGAACCGGTGGGCGGCGGCTTTGGCGACAGATTCATCTTCCCCGCCGCCTCCCTCATCCCCGTGCCCGACGGCCTCTCGGACGAGCAGGCCATCTTTACCGAACCCGCGGCAGTGGCCATCCACGCGGCCTGGCGGCGTCCGCCCCGCCCGGGCGAAAAAATCCTGCTCATCGGCTGCGGCGCCATCGGCTGCCTGCTGATGCAGGCGTTGCGCAAGCGCTGCTCCGACTGCGACATCACTGCTGTGGTGCAATTTGATTGGCAGGGGGAGATGGCGTTGGCGTTGGGCGCGGATCGTTTTTTGATTGGCGTAGCCAATGTCTACGCGCAAGCGCCCGAACTCACCGGCGCCAAAAGCTATACGGGCATGTTCTCGAACACCATGTTGCTGGGAGGCTGGGATGTGATCTATGATGTCGTCGGCATTCCCGCCACCCTGAACCACGCGCTGCGCTGGGCCCGGGCCGGGGGCGACGTCGTCCTGGTGGGCGCCACGCTGCACCGCATGAAGCTGGACATGACGCCGGTGTGGTATCAGGAGGTGAACCTCATCGGCTCCATCGGCCATGATATCGTCACCTGGGAGGGCCGCGAGATCGGGACCTTCCAGCTCGCCATGCAATGGATGCTGGCGGGCGACATCCGCACCGACATCCTCCTCACCCACCGCTTTCCGCTGGACGATTATCGCCGGGCCTTCGCCGTCGCCACCACCGAAAAGGCCCGAGAGCGGTCGGTCAAGGTCGCGTTTGAGTTTGATTAACTCTATACTCCTTTCTATCCCAACCCAATTCAAAAGGAGGCAATCATGGCGACAACGGCCATCCCTGCGCAATCCACCCGTAAGGAGCGGATTGCCTGGTATCTGTATGATTTCGGGAACTCCGCGTACGCGGCGGTGGTGCTTCTGGCCATTTATTCCGCCTATTTCCAGAGCTCTGTCGTGGGCGGAGCCGAGGGCACCAAGCTGTGGGGCTACTCGGTGTTCGTGGCGATGCTGGTGGTGGCGGTGATCGCACCCTTCTTGGGAGCCATCGCCGATTATTCGGGGGCCAAAAAGCGGTTTCTCTTCTTTTTCACAGCCCAGGCAATCATCTTCACGGGCCTGCTCTTTTTCGTGGTGAAAGGCGCTGTGGCCATGGGCATGATCTTCTTCATCCTGGCGGAGATCGGCTACCGGGCCTCACAGGTGTTCTACAACGGCTTTCTGCCCGAGATCGCCAGCACCGAAGAGATGGGCCGGGTGGCGGGCCTGGGCTGGGCCATCGGCTCCTCGGGCGGCATCCTGGCCCTGATCATCGTTCTGGCCATGATCATGGGCTCGGGCGGCAGCAATCTCATGGTGCGAGCGTCTTTTGTGTTCACCGCGGTCTTTTTCGCCCTGTCGGCGCTGCCCATCTTTTTGTGGCTGCCCGAGCGAGCGGAGAAACGCAAACTGCCGCCGGGCGACAACTACTGGAGCATCGCCATCAAGCAATTGAAAAACACCATCAGCACCGCGGCCAGCTTCAAGGAATTTCTCAAGTTCATGATCGCCTTCCTCATCTACAACGATGGGGTGATCATGGCCCTGGATTTCGCGGCCATCCTGGGCGGCGTGCTGTTCGGGCTGGATCAGCAGGGGCTCATCTTGCTGATGATCCTGGTGCAGGTCACCAATGTGGTCGGGGCTTATCTCTTCGGGTGGATGGTGGATCGATTCGGGGGCAAGCGCACCCTCATCTTCAGCATCCTGCTCCTCATCCTTGACATTTTCTGGCTCTATTTCGCCACCAGCGTCACCCAATTCTTCATTATCGCGGCCATCGCAGGATTCGCCATGGCGGGCATTCAATCCACCAGCCGCACCATGGTGGGGATGTTCAGCCCGCCCGGGCGCAGCGCTGAATTTTACGGCTTCTTCGCCCTCACCGGCCGCACCTCCTCCTTCATCGGCCCGGCGGTGTTTGGCTGGCTGGCCGCCATGATGACCGCCCGCTATCTGGGCATGGGCATGGGCGAAAATCTGGCCGAGCAGGGCGGACATCGCGCGGCCACCCTCTCCATCGCGGTTTTTCTCTTTCTGGGCTTGCTGCTCTTGCTTTGGGTGGATGAAAAGAAGGCGGTGGCTGCGGCAAAGGTGGCGGATCAGGATCAGGATTAGGATTTGGACAATACTTTCATCACTCAACTCACAAAACATCAACGAGGCGACCCATGACAACCATCACCGGCGGCGAATTGCTGCTGAAAACCCTGAAAAACGAAAACATCGACATTATCTTCGGCGTGCTGGATGGCAGCTACAACGCCTGGCTGGCCAAGCTGGACGATTACGGCATCGATTACATCTGCCCGCGGCATGAGGCGGCCGCCGCACACATGGCCGAGGCCTACGCCCGCATGAAGGGCGAACCGGCCGTGGTCTTTGGCGGCATCGGGCCCGGCGCGGCCAATATGGTCTCGGGCGTGGCCGTGGCCTGGGCCGAGGGCGCGCCCCTCATCGTGCTCAGCGGCCAGCGCCGCCGCAACATCATCTATCCCGAGCGGGGCGGCAATTTCCAGACGCTGGACCTGCTGGCGCTCTATAGGCCGGTGACCAAGTGGCAGGCGGGCCTGCGAGACTTGCGCCGCCTGCCCGAGCTGATGCGCAAGGCCTTCCGCATCGCCCTCAGCGGCCGTCCGGGTCCGGTCTACATCGAAATCCCCGAAGACCTGATGCGGGGAACTATCGAGGAGGATCGGGTGACCGACCTGTGGCCGCCGCAGAGCTACCGCATCGACCGTCTGGGCCCGGGCCAGCCCGCGGCCATCCGCCAGGCCGCAGAAATGCTGATGGCCGCGCAGCGTCCCACCCTGCACGCGGGCAGCGGCGTGCTGTGGGCCGAGGCCTGGGAGGAATTCATGGCTCTGGGCGAGTATGTGGGCGCAACCTTCACCACCTCGCTGGCCGCCCGCGGCGTCGCGCCCGACGATCATCCCCGCTTTTTCCACACCCTGAATCGGGACGCGCTGGAGACCATGCGGGCCGAGGCGGATGTGGCGCTGGTGGTCGGCTCCCGCCTGGGCGAGCTCAACGGCTGGGGCAGGCCTCCGGCCTGGGGCGAAGGCACCGCCACTATTCAGATCGACGCCGAGCCCGCGCACATCGGTCTCAACCGCCCGGTGGCCGTGGGCATCGTGGGCGACGCCAAAGCCGCGCTCCAGGCCCTGCTGGCCGAGGTCAAAGCCCTGGGCGACGCCAAATCCCCGCCCGACATGAGCCGCTACGACGCCATGACCGCGGAATGGCGGGCGGAGCTGGCCGATGGCATGAGCTTTGCGGGCGAGGGCGTCAATCCCGGGGCGATGGTCGATGCGGTGAGCAAGGCTTTTCCCGACGACGCCATTTTGGTGCAGGATGGCGGCAACACCAGCCTGTGGGTGGCCAACTACGCCACCGTCACCCGGCCGCGCAGCTATCTCTACACGGCCAAATTCGGGCATCTGGGCACGGGCCTGCCCTACGCCATCGGCGCCCAATTTGCGGAGCCCGATCGCGAGGTGGTGTTGATCACAGGCGACGGCGCCCTGGGCTTCAACATCCAGGAGATGGAGACCGCGGCCCGCCATAAGCTGCCCATCACCGTGGTGGTGTCCACCGACGCCGGTTGGGGCATGGAGCGCTCATCGCAGTTGCTGGCGCAGGTGGGCAAATTCGTCGAGACGGAACATGCGCCCACCGATTACGCGGGCATCGCCCGGGCCTTTGGCTGGCGCGGGTTTCAGGCGGAGAGCCTGGAGCAGCTCAACCAGGCCCTGGCCGAGGCCCGGGAATCGGACAAGCCCTGCCTGATTCAGGTGAAGGTGGACCCGCAGGCCAATCTGGCCCCGCCCGGCGCCCTCATCTTCGGCTCCATGGTCTATCGGGCGGAAGATTGACGAACCCAGTGAACAGTATTCAGTAAACAGTGTTCAGTGAACAGGCGTCACGGACGCCTGCCCGCCGATATCAATGAAAATAGCGGCTCATTACACGGCAGATAGCATATCAGCCTGGAAGCCTTAGTGACCGTCTAAAAATTACTTCCCGCTTTCATCAACTCTTGGCGATTGTCGCCGCAGGCC
>JALSPL010000077.1 GCA_026985975.1 Anaerolineae bacterium
GTTGATGCAGGTGTTGTCGCTATTCTTCATCATGCGGGCGGCGCGGCGGCGGTCGCTGGGGGATTGGGCCATGGGCGGGTTGATGCTGGGGCTGGGCATGTACACCTATCTCGCCATCCGCATGGCAGCGCTGGTGATTTTCATCTATCTGGGCTATCGGGCGCTGGTGGAAAAAGACTTTTTGAAACGCAACTGGCAAGGCGTCGTCCTGTTCATTTTGATGTATGTCTTGACCCTGGCCCCCCTGGGCTTCACGTACGCCAAAAACCCCTTCACGTTTCTCAACCGCAGCCAGCAGGTCAGCATTCTCAACGACATCCGGGCGGCGGATAGCGTGCAGCCCCTGGTTGAATCGACCAAACGGCATTTGTTGATGTTCAATGTGGCGGGCGACCGCAATCCCCGGCATAATCTGCCCGGCGCGCCCATGCTGGACCCCATCACCGGCGCGTTTTTCTTGCTGGGCGCGGCCTGGTCGCTGTGGCGCTGGCGGGATCATCGGCGGGGATTGGTCATCATCTGGCTGGGGATCACCTTGCTGGGGGGGATTTTGTCGCGGCTGGGAGAAGCGCCCCAGGCCTATCGCACCCTGGCCGTGACGCCCGCCATCGCTTTGATGGCCGCGGATGCGTATAACCTCACCTGGCGGGCGGTGCTGCTGCCGGGCCGGCGCTATCGTTTCTGGCGTTGGGGCGCGCTGCTGATGATGCTGGCCGGCCTCATCGCGGCAGGATGGCTCAATTACGTCACCTATTTCGATAAACAGGCCCGCTCGCCCGACGTTTACATGGCCTTCACCCCGCTGGAAAACGACGTGGCGGCCGAGGTGCAGGCCCGGCAGGATGCGGAGCAGCTTTATCTCAGCCCGCGGCTGTATTATTTCTCCCCCGTCCGTTTCTTCTCCTACCGCCCTTCGCGGCCGGTGGGCGTCGATCTGGGCCCCATCCACTATTCGCCCTTCGATAAACCGGGCGGAGGACTGGCCCGGCCCGATTATCACGTAGCCGAGCCCGCCAGCGATCTGCCCTTGCCCGATACGGGCCAGGACGCGACCTTCCTGCTGGACCTGGATTACCAGTATCTGATGGATTATTTTCATTATTTCTATCCCCACGCCGCGGGCGAGATCGTGAAGGACCGGTTGGGCGATCCCCTTTACTTCCGCGTCACCATCCCCGCGGCGGATATTGCGGCCGCGGCCGGGCGCAGTTATAAGGGCGGGGGCTTGCTGGGACGTTATTTTTACGGCGAGAGCTGGACGGGCGAGCCTTTCCTCACCCGCGTCGATCCCTTCCTGCTGTTCGCCTGGCCCGAAGATGAACCGACCCCAGGGACGTTCAGCGTCATCTGGACGGGCGATCTGCTAGTCCCCACCGAAGGTGACTATCCCTTCCGGCTGGAGGCGGACGACGGCGTGCGCTTCACCGTAGATGGCCAGGTCGCGGGTGAATCCATGACGCCCGACAGACCCAACGTCATTGATGTCACGCTGCATCTGACCGCGGGCCCGCACCCCATCCGCATCGATTATTTCCAGCGCGGCGGGGGCAAGACCATGGCCTTCTACTGGACCCCACCCGGCCAGCCCACGCAGCCGGTCGGGCCTGCCTATTTGCAGCCATCCAGATAACAATGCGCCCAAAACTCATCAGCTACAAGCTCTGTCCCTATGTGCATAAAGCCGCCATCGCACTGCGGGCTAAGGACATCCCCTACGACATCGCATACATCGACCTGAGCACACCGCCGCAATGGTTTCGGGATATTTCTCCCCTGGGCAAAGTGCCGCTGCTCCTGGTGGAGAACGAGGAGCTGTTCGAATCTACGGCCATCGTCGAATATCTGGATGATGTCTATTTTCCCCGTCTGCATCCCGCCGAACCGCTGAAACGGGCCCGGAATCGGGCGTGGATGGCTTTGGTCGACGCCTGCCTGGGAGCCTACTATCGATTGGTCGGATGGAAAAGCGAAGCCACATTCCCCAAAGCGCTGGAAAAACTCCACGCCTGTTTTGATCAACTGGAACCGGCGGTGACGGCAACGCCATTCTTCAACGGCGAGACTTTCTCGTTGGTGGACGCCACCTTCGCCCCGCTCTTCTTCCAATTGAACATCCTGGCGGAGATGACGCCGAATCTTTTCGACAACGCCCGTCATCCCCGCATCGTGCGTTGGAAAAACGCGCTGATAGCGCACGAAGCAATCGTGACCACAGTCGTCCCCGATTTCCGTGAATTGTATCTGGATTGGCTGAGCAACAAAGAGAGCGTTCTGGCCCGGCGAGCGCTGGCTGAGGACTAAGATGGCCCGCTGAACTCGCAGGTGAAAACATCGCGGGCGTAGTCAGGCGCGACCTCCACCAGATGCAGCGCCCGAACCATGCCCGAGATGGGCAGCGACGTCTCCCACGCGAGCGCCAGAATGGCTTTCGCCTGCTCGGGGGTCAGGTCGAAAGCGAGGCTGACATGGGGCGTCCACAGGCCGGGCGCATAATACGACCGCAAGAACGCCCGCTGCGCTTGGCACAAATCCAGCGTCTCTTGCTGTCGCCTCAGCAGCGTCAATGTGGGCGTCACTCCCAGAAAGACCACATTTTCCCAACTGCTGAAGACGCCCAGGTGGGAGAGCCTGATGGGAAAAGGGGCGACATTGCGGGCGTAAGCCAGCGCCCGCCGCCGGCAGCCATCACTATCGAATTGCTCCGCATCATACACCGCCAGAGAGATATGGGGCCGGTAGCCATCGGCGTCCAGCGATGAAGGCAGCCCCGCCCTGGCGATGCGCCGCCAGATGGCGCGAACCACGGCTTCGGTTGCGGGATCAAAGGTGAATTCAAAAACGTAGGACATGCGTATGCGCTCAATATGCTGATTGCAGGCCTTTTCCCCCTCAGAACCTGTCAGGTTGCGCCAGGAGAAAACAATATGAACAGTTACGATTCACTTTAGCTTACCATAAGTCATAGAAGATGCAGAATAACGAGACGCACGCTACGCCCATTGCAAAACATGCCACCGTCATGCTAAACTTGTCTCATTCATTTGGGCGCACATCCTGGAGAAGTTCCCAACTCATTCTAAAACACATCTCATCCATTTCTCCACCTATTCCATCCCCGAGGAGTCAAAAATGTCGGACAAAAAGAAATCGTTGGCCGAAAAATTGGCGGACGAAGCCCGTCGTCAATATGAAGAAGGCAAAACAAAAGAAGAAATCAGGTCCCGGGCTGAATCGATGATGGCGGATGTCGAGGCAAAACTGAAAGCGCATCAACCCAAGTTGTCAAAAGCGGCAGAGGCGCAAGCCAAGGCCGAATCGCTGATGGATGACCTGACCGCCAAACTCAAGGCCCGGCAGCCCAAAAGCGCAGCTTCCGCCGCTCATCAAGACGCTGCGCCTGAGATCTACGAGGTGCAGCCGGGCGACAGTCTGAGCAAGATCGCCAAAGAAGTGTATGGCGACATGAACCGTTGGTCCGACATCTTCGAAGCGAACAAAGATCAGATTGAAAATCCAAATCTCATTCAGATTGGACAAAAACTGATCATCCCGCGCTGATCTGCGCGCCCTCACATTTTCGGCTCACCGGGATCTCAGGGGATCAGTTCAAACTCCCTGACGAAGATTGACGAATGTTGACGGAAAGTGACGATTTTCTTCGTCAATCTTCGTGCTTTCGTCACCTTTCGTCGGCATCTTGGGCCGACAGAGGCTTCTGACAAGCTGCACCCCCTGAAATCCAAAGGGTGCGTCCTAAACGAGTTGGAGGCGTTCTTGCGTCTTTGTCCGACATCATAAGTGCAGTATCCAGTAATCAGTAATGGCTCCCCTGAAAAAAGGTCGAGATCAGCAGCGACGATAGAGAAGACAGCGAAAATGGTGTGATTTCAGCTACTTTCCCTTGGCGAAACCATGATATTTTCCTTTGCGCCTTGGCAGCTTTGCGTGAGATTAAGCTTTTTTCAGTCGATCCAGTAATCAGTTCACAGTGTTCAGTAGCGGCGATACGTTGCATTTGAGTAAGGCGCTTTAGCGAGGTGCGATGCACTTCCGAAGTGCGTCGCACCTGAGCCTGGGCCTATCAGCCCCAGGCGGAGGCGGCAGACGTTAACCTCCAACTGAATAGGACGCACCCAAATCCAAAAGAGTCACATTTCCCCCCAAATGCACCGGGTCTGTCAGACTTTGGTGCATTTTTTATGAGACGTCAATCATTGTAAGACCCATGTAAGAATTTCCCGCTACACTGAGATTGTTGCCACTTCTTTCCATTCCATCACATCCATCACACACATCATTATGTCCGACAAATACCCTAAAATCCCATCCTCCCAGATCACACCAGAACATAGTTATCGCTCCCGCCGCCGCTTCATGAAAGGCGCGGGCGCTGTGGCCATGGCCGCGGTGCTGGCAGCTTGCGGCGTCCCCAGCGCAGGCGGCAAGACGGATGCGCCCGCTTCAGGCGGTGCCTCCGGTCCCACGCCCATCCCCGGCCTGGCCGACGATCTGGGCGTTCCCGCCAACACCTGGGATCAGATCACCACTTACAACAATTTCTACGAATTCAGCACCAGCAAGACCAAAGTGGCCCGTATGGCCGAGGGCTATCCCACCGAGCCATGGAAAGTGGAAGTGGGCGGGCTGGTGGAAAATCCTCGCACCTTCGATCTGGACGATTTGCGCAAGTTCGAGGAAGAAGAGCGCATCTACCGCCTGCGCTGCGTCGAGGCCTGGTCCATGGTCATCCCCTGGCAAGGTTTTCCACTCTCCCGCCTGCTGAAA
>JALSPL010000078.1 GCA_026985975.1 Anaerolineae bacterium
AACTTTACCATAATTGCATATGAATTCCGTTTGAAAAATTACCCAAGTGCATAACAGACTCTAGTTTCCTAGTTTCCTAGTCTCCTAGTTTCCTAGTTTCCTAGTCTCCTAGTTTCCTAGTTTCCTGGTTTCCCAGTTTCCTGGTCTCCTGGTTTCCCAGTTTCCTGGTCTCCTGGTTTCCTAGTTTCCTGGTCTCCTAGTTTCCTAGTCTCCCAGTCTCCTAGTTTCCTAGTCTCCCAGTCTCCTAGTCTCCTAGCCTCCTGGTCTCCTGCCCTCCTTGCGCGTCACCCCAAATAGATGGGGCTGAGGGCGACGGGATCATCGACATCGCCAGCTTGCAACCGCTTCCAGGCCAGCTCAGCCAGGGCGCCCGCCCGCCGCACGGCTCTTGCCGGTGAAAGAACGATGGCCTCTTTGCCCCATGCGGCTTCCAGGCGGGCCATGTCTTCCTCGTTCAGCTCCCCGACGAAGATCATGGGCGGTTGGATTTGCGGCAGCAGCTCGGGCAGTTTGTCCAGTCCGAAATCTGTGATCCTTTCGGGCTGCATTTCCGCCGCCGCATAAACCGCCCAGCAGTAGCGCCCGCGGCCCGCGGCCACCACGGCGCACAGGGGCCGATGTGCGGGCAGATGCGGGTAGGCCAACGCATCCAGCGTGGAAACGCCGACGAGAGGGAGATCGCGGGCCAGAACGACGCCTTTAGCGTAGCTAAGCGCGATGCGCGTGCCGGTGTAGGAGCCGGGCCCGATGCTGACGCCCAGCGCGGTCAAATCCGCTGGCGCAATGCCGGCCAGGCGCAGCAGATTATCCACCTGCGGAGCCAGCTCCACGGTATGACGGCGATCCGAGCGCCAGTTCAGTTCCGCGACGACGCTTTGCCCGTCATACAGGGCGATGGAGGCGTAGCGAGTTGCTGTGTCGAGGGCGAGAAGCATGTGTCGGGAATCAGTAAACAGTAATCAGTAATCAGTGTGCAGTTTTTGCAGGCGTCACGGGCGGCGGTCTGACGATGGACGATGGGCGAGAGAAGATGATGGTTGCAGAGGCTAACTGTCGTCCACAGTTGCGGGCGTCCCGAGATTCATGGAGATTGATGGAGACTCATCGAGACTCATCGAGATTCATCGAGATTCATCGAGATTCATTGAGATTCTGAATCGCCACCGAACATCCATTGAATCTCTTCCGAATCTCCATCAATCTTCTATCTTTTTATCGGCGCAGATCAGCTTTTTCAGCTTTTTCTGCGTTCCAATCATCTTTTTTCAAAGCCGTGTTGATGGTGATGCGGCGGCGGCCTTCGCCCGCGTGCCCGAAATGCACGTCGATGCGCTCTGCGGGGAGGATGTCGGCGATGCGGTCCGCCCACTCAATGACGACGATGCCTTCATCGAACAGGTCTTCCAGACCCAGAGCCACGGCCTCAGGCGCGGCGTCGTGCAGACGATAGACGTCTACATGAAAGAGGCGGCCGCCATCAGGCAAATCGTATTCGTTGATGAGGGTGAAGGTGGGGCTGGTGACGGGCTCGGTCACGCCCAGCGCCCGGGCCAGCGCCTGGGTGAACAGCGTCTTGCCTGCGCCCAGATCGCCATATAGCGCGACGACTGTGGGTGACGTCAATGTGCGGGCCAGCTCTCGGGCCTGAGCGCGGGTGGCCTCGGGCGTCTCGCAAAGAAAAGATTGGGGCATAGGACGATTTTAGCGAATGGCCGCGGATAAAACAAACCCCCGCTGAGGGCGAGGGTAAAAAACAGGGAAAAGGTGATGGTCACTTCCCCAGGCCGGCAGAACTTTTTCGCAATGAAAGGCGCTTGTGTCGGCGAACGAAGTGACTGTCACCCTGGTCACGAATTGGGAACGATGGTGACTTTGCGGGAGTCGCCTTCGCCCACGCTTTCGGTGTGAACATCCTCGCGATCGCGCAGGGCCAGATGAATGAGGCGGCGTTCCCGCGGGGGCATGGGCTCAAGGATAATGGTGCGTCCCTCGCTGACGGCCCGATCCGCCATGTTGCGGGCCAGGCGTTGCAGGCTTTGCTCTCGCCGCTGCTTGTAGTTCTCCACATCCACTTCGATGCGATACCAGCGATGGGTCTGCTGATTCACCACCAGGCGAGTGAGATACTGGAAGGCGTCCAGGGTTTCGGCCCGACGACCGATGAGAATGCCCAGGTCTTCGCCGGTGATGTTGAGGCGATAGATGGTCTCATCTTCTCCGGCCAGGATCAGAGCTTCCACTCCGGCTTTCAATTCCATGCGGTCCAGCAGGCCTTGCAGGAAATCAGCGCTGATGGCCAGCACTCGCTGCGTCTCAGCATCGACGGGAGAGACTTCCGTCTCCTCGGGGGCGGCGGTCTCGTCGACGCTTGCGAACGTTGGTCGGTCGGAAACATCCGTTTCGACGGACGCTTCGTCAGATTCCGAGGCGTGCAGCGTAGCCGCCTTGGCTGCATTTTCGGTTGCCTTGGGCGCGATGCGCACCACAGCAGATTTGCCTCCAACGCCGAAAACGCCCGAACGCCCCTCATCGATGACCTCGATGTCGGCGTCATCCTGTGTGAGGTTCAGGGCTTCCAGCCCCTTGGCTATGGCTTCTTTTACTGTACGCGCTTCAAATTCAGGCATAATAGCTTTTTGTCATACTTGTGGCGTGGAAAATCGCTAGCGTTTGCGGCGACGTTTGCGCTTGGTCTGTGAGGGCTTGGTCGATGCGGTGGACGGTTTTGGTGATGCGTCTTTGTATTCGGCATCCTCCACATCAGCGGAGGCGCTTTTTCTAGCCGCCGCTTTGACCCCATCGAGTTGGAGCTGGCTTTCCCACTTGTGCGCCTGGCGATTTACATAGAGCTGCTGCGCCAGGGCGAAGGAGTTGCTGACCACCCAGTAGAGGCTCAGGCCCGCAGGCACCTGCAGGGCGAACCACACGAACATCAGGGTCATCATCCAGGTCATGGAGCCCATCATGCCCGCTGCAGGATTGCTGTCATCCTGCTTGGGCTGGGCCTGCTGGGTGTATTTGGTCATGGCAAACTGAGTGATGGCCAACAATGCAGGCAACACCAGATAGGGCCAGATGTCGGGCTGCATCAATTTTTGCAGCGTAAAGTTCTGGGTCAGCCAGGTCATCCCCTGCCGGTATTCGGGCTTGGAGATGTCGGGGATGAAATACCAGGCGGCGTTATCGATGCGTCCCTGGGCCGCCAGCCCGATAAGGGCGTAGTAGAAAGCGAACAGGATGGGCATTTGCAGCAGCGTGGGCAGACATCCGGCCATCTGGGCCTTCATGATGCCCGACTCCTGTTGCAGCTTCATCTGTTCTTCCTGCTGTTTCTTCTTGTCGTGGGCGTACTTCTTCTTGATCTTGTCCAATTCTGGCTGCAAGATCTTCATCTTGGCCTGGGCTTCTTTCATGGATCGCATCTGTTTGATGCCCAACGGCAGTAACAACAGCCGAATGAGCAACGCCACCAAAATGATGGACCACCCCCACATATTCGATTCGCCGAACAGCGGCGTTAGCAATTTGTCGTGAAAGAAGACGATGAGGGCGCGCAGGGGAGCGGCCAGGGGCTCAAAGATGCCCGGCTTGTAATTGCCCTGCGCATCCACGCCGCCGCACCCGCTCAGTAGAATCGCCGCCAGAACCAGGACGAGCAGAAGAATAAGAATTCGCTTTTTCGATCGTGTCACGCTGTTTTCCGTCCAATTGTGATTAACACGGGCTCAGGCCCGCCAAAATCAGGAATGATTATGTTGATGAGAAGGGTCATCCAACTTCTCCGGCACCGGATCATAGCCGCCTTCGTGGAAGGGCGTGCAGCGGGCAATGCGCTTGGCTCCCATCCATCCGCCTCTGATAACGCCAAAGCGCTCGACAGCTTCATAGGTGTAATGCGAGCAGGTGGGCGTGTAGATGCAGTTGCTCCCCAACATGGGCGAGAGAACGATCTGATAAAAGCGGATGAGTTTAAGAAAGAGCTTCTTGATCATGCTGCAAAGGGGCGGATGCGTCTTTCAGCAAGCCCGCCTGAGCCAGCAGGGAGTCGCAGGCAGCCTGCACATCTTGAAAGCTGGCGTTGGCAATGGGACGGCGGGCAATGCACACCACATCCCAGCCCGGGAGGATATCATCCCACCGCAGCCGCACCGCCTCGCGCATGAGGCGACGCACCCGGTTGCGCTTGACCGCATTGCCGATGCGTTTGCTGGCGGTAAAACCGAAGCGGCTGTAGGGAAGATGATTGGGCAGAACCACCAGGATGATCAGGCGATGCTTGACGCTGCGCCCCCGACGTTTCACCTGCTGAAAGCGGCCCTTGTCCCGAAGACGATATTGCCGGCGCACGGAATCGTCAGTAACTTAGACGGTCAGACGTTTGCGACCGCGCAGACGACGCCGCTTGAGGACGTTGCGTCCGCCGGTGGTTTTCATACGGGCCCGAAAGCCATGGGTTTTGGCGCGTTTGCGCACCTTGGGTTGCCAGGTTCGTTTCGGCATTTTAGTAATTCCTCGTAATAAATATGAAGTGAGGGCGAAAAAACGCCCGGAAGCGACAAAAAAGGAGGGAAGGCCGGAGCCCTCCCCTACATTGAGGCGACTAGCAATTATACATCCGATCAGGGGGCATCGCAAAAATCGAAACGAATCAGATCACGATCTTTGTGCCCGCATTCCCGCCCGAGAGCGCCTCTTGTAATCGGTGCTCCGACATCATCGAGAAAATACGCACCTCCATGCCCGCCCGGATGCGATCTTCCGC
>JALSPL010000079.1 GCA_026985975.1 Anaerolineae bacterium
GATCTTTCCTTCCGATAGAGGCGTGAGGGAAATCATGTCCTCCAGGGTGGCCCGTTGTTCCACCAGAGTGGTGAGAATGGTTGACATGCTGACCACGGCATCTATCCCCAGGCGCTGAAATAAATCGACATGGCTGGGATTGGCCGCCAGCGCCACGGTGCGGGGCACGCCGAAGTGTCGTTTGCTCACCTGGCAGATCACCAGGTTGTCGGCGTCATTCATGGTGACGGCGAGCGTCAGGTCCGCTTCGGTGGCGCCTGCAGCCTGTAGCACACGCGGCAGCGAGGGATCACCGCAGATCACGGGGAGTTCCAGCCGCCGGGCCAGATTCTGACATTGCTCCTGGTCCTGCACAATGAGCTGCAACTGGTGATGTTTGCTTCGCAAATCCTGCGCCAGATGATAGATTAACGCGCCGCTGCCAGCAACGATGATGTACATGGGCGTAAATCCTATGGAGAGAAATATCGGCTATGGGACGGCGTTCAGGGATGCGATAAATTGATCGCCGCCGAGAATGGTGGGACAGATGGCCTCGATTCCCAGAGATTCATACACCGAGGCCCGGGCCGGATCGAATACGCGGGCCATCACTTTGGGCGTTTGGAACAGCTCGCGGGCCAGTTGGGCGATGAGGATGTTGGTGTTATCGTTTTCGGTGACGGCCAGCAGCGCATCACAGCGTTCGATGCCTGCATCTTCCAGCACGGCCGGTTCGGTCGCGTCTCCGGTGACGCTAAAACCGGTGAAGTATTCGGGCAGTTTGTTGAAAGTGGCTTCGCGGCGGTCGATGATGACCACCTCGCGTCCCTGGCCCGAAAGGGCGGCCGCCAGATGAGAGCCTAGCCGTCCGCAGCCAACGATGATGACAAACATAATTTGACGCCCTCAGGGTTGTGAGTCGGAGAGATAGCCTTCCTTTCGCAGAATGCGGCGGGCCATGGCTGTCTCTTCTTCCGGCGTATGGATGCGCCCGTCCAGCAAGGCGGCCCGCACCTGCTGGAAGATGCGGCGGTAGATGGGCCCCGGTTTGACGCCCCAGCGCCGCAAGTCCGTCCCGGTAATGTGGATCTTTTGCGGACGCAATTCCTCCCGGTAATAGCGCAGGCGCTGGCTCAGCAAGGGGTTGTCGGTGGCCACGCTCGCCACCAGCAGCACAGCTTCGCTGAATGGCTGCAACAGCCGATCCAGCTCGGAAGGAGCGATGTCTGGTTGGATGAGATCGAGGGTGCGGGCTCGCAGGCGTTGGGCCTCGCGCACCAGTTTGGCGGTGGCGTTGGTGAGCCGCAGCCGGTCGAGGATGCGTTTGTGGGCCGCGGGCATAAGATCGTAGACCCAGAGAGTGAAATAAAGACGTTCGATGGATGCGGGCGGCTCGGGCCAGTCGCGCAGGGCTCGCCGCAGCGCCGCAAATTTTTCCGCCAGACGCTCATCCCAGCCCAGATCCTCATCGATCTCCCGCAGCACGCCGATTTCGTGCAGACGCCGCAGCGCTTTTTCGGGCTGTTCCTCCAGCAAAATCAACTCCAGTTCGTGACGGATGCGGGGACCGCTGACCCGGCGCAATAAGTCGATAGCTTCCAGCATCAATTCGGCGGTGCGCGGTTCAATGCTGAAGCCGAAGCGCTGTTCGAAACGGACGGCTCGCAGGATGCGGGTGGGATCTTCGACAAAACTGAGGGAGTGCAGCACGCGGATGATCCCTTCTTCCAGATCCTTGCGCCCGCCATAGAAATCCAGCAGCTCGCCCCAGTGTTGACCATCGAGGCGAATGGCCAAGGTGTTGATGGTGAAATCCCGGCGATGGAGGTCCAGCTTGATGCTGGAGCGTTCGACGATGGGCAGCAGGGTGGGAGCTTCGTAAAATTCGGTGCGGGCGGTGGCAAAGTCGATGCTGGCCGGGACGCCGTCGGCCAGGGTTTTGCCCGCGGCAAAGGCTTTCTCGTCGCGAATCCATTTGGCGGTGCCAAAACGGCGGTGCGGCCGCACGCGGCCGCCGAACTCTCGGGCGAGTTTTTGTGCCAGGATCACCGCATCGCCCTCCACCACGAAATCGACGTCGAAATTGGGGCGGTTCAGCAGCAAGTCCCGGGCGAAACCGCCTACAGTGTAAAGTGGATACCCCATTTCCGCGGCCACCTCGCCAATGCGGCGCAGCAAACTGATGAGGCTCGATGGCAGCGACGATTCCATTAGATCTTTGACCGAGGGATGTTCGGGCGGCCTCTCTTCGCCCCATAGTTTCAGCAGGTCGGTGCGGGTGATGATGCCTATCATGTCACCATTGTCATCGACCACGGGGATCTGTCCCCAGCCGCTTTCGATCATTTTTTTCTGGACGAGCCGCACCGGATCATCCAGGTGTACGGTGATGGCGCCGGTGCGCATAATTTTCCGCACGGGCTCGTTTTGCATGCCGTGGCGCATGGCCATATCAATGAGGCGGCGGGTGACCAGGCCTTGCAAACGCCCGTTTTCATCCACCACCGGAAAGCCCTCGTGGCCGCGGATGAGCATTTGCCTGGACACATCGGCCACGCTGGCGTCAGTGCGGACGGTGTTGAGCCCCCGGGACATGATCTCCCGCACGCTGATCTGCCGCTGGACGTTTTCTTCCAGCAGGCGCAGGAGTTGCTCGCGCAATTCGGGGATGTCGCGCCCGCGCACCAGGGCCGCGGCCGCGCGGGCGTGTCCGCCCCCGCCCAGGGCCTTGGCGATGCGTCCCACATGGATATCGTTGGTGGTGGAGCGGGCCACAAGCTGGATGTGTTCTTCCAGCTCCACCAGCAGGAACAGCGCGTCCGGTTCGTACAGGTCGCGCAGTTTGTGGGCCAGGGTGCTGATTTCCTCCACAGGCTCCTGCATCCGGGCTGCCGTGATCACCACGGTGTGTCCCTTGATTTCATGCGTCTCCGCGGCCTCGTAGAGCTGTTCCAGCAGGCGTTGCTGCGCGGGCGAAAGGGGATGATGGAGGAAGGTGCGCACCACGTCCAGCTTGGCGCCCTGATCCACCAGCCAGGCCGCGCAGCGTAGATCGCGAGCGGTGGTGCTGGGGTAGGAGAGGCTGCCCGTATCCTCGTAGACGCCCAGCATCAGCAGCGTGGCCTCCACGGGCGTCACCTGCACGCCTCGCCCCATCATTTGCTCCACCAGGATGGTGGTGGTGGCGCCCACCTGCTCGTACCAGCAATGGTAATGTGCGGGCAGATTCTGGCGGCATTTGTGATGATCGATGATGCGAACGGGCGTCTTTTGGGTCATCCCCCGCACCAGTTGCGCCGATTGGCAATCCACAAAGATGCCCAGCGTCACGCGTCGGCGCGGCAATTCCTCCGCCGTGCGGAAAGGCAGGGCGCTGCGGTAGAGCGTCAGAAAATCCTGCAAGTTGCGGTTGAGGCTGCGCGGCAGCACGGGGATGGCTTCGGGATGCAGCTTGCTGGCCGCCAGCAGGCTGGCCAGGGCGTCGAAATCCGCGTGCTCGTGGGTGAGGATGACTTCCATGAATTCATTATAACAGGCTGTGTGCGAGGAGCCATAGTCGCCCTTCTGGCGGGACGGGCGTTTTGTCCGCGGGGTGGGCGCAATTCGCGGCAACGATGCTGATTATGATAGGATAGCGAACATGAAATGTTTCGTCACCGGATGTGCGGGCTTTGTGGGTTCGCACCTGACAGAGGCTTTATTAGCTCAAAATCATGATGTCATCGGCGTCGACAGCCTCATTCCTTTTTACGATCCCGGGCTCAAGCGCCAGAACCTGGCTGCGGCCCTGGCGCATCCTCGATTTCGTTTTGAGGAGATCGATCTGATCGAGGCGGATTTGCGTCCGCTGCTGGCGGATGTCGATATCATCTTTCATCTGGCCGGACAACCGGGCGTGCGCGATAGCTGGGGCGAGCGTTTTGTTGGTTACATCCGCAACAATGTTCAGGCCACCGAGCGCCTGCTGCAAGCGGCTGTGGGGTCGGATATACGGCGTTTCGTCTATGCCGGGTCTTCATCGGTGTATGGCGATGCGCCCGAGATGCCATGGCATGAGGAAGTCTGTCCCCGCCCGCGCAGCCCTTACGCTATCACAAAACTGGCCGCCGAGCATTTGTGTCGCAGTTATCGCCTCGATTTCGGCGTTCCCACCGTGGTTGTGCGCTTCTTCACCGTCTATGGCCCCCGCCAGCGGCCCGATATGGCTTTTCACAAATTTCTCAGGGCGGCCCTGTTCGATGAGCCCATTCCGCTGTATGGCGATGGCCGTCAGACCCGGGATTTCACCTATGTTTCAGACATCGTGGCGGGCGCCATGGCGGCCGCCGCGGCCCCCGACGCCGTAGGCGGGATTTTCAATCTGGGCGGGGGCAGCCGCATTGTGCTGCTGGATTTGCTGACGATGCTGGGGGATGTGACGGGCCGCCCCGTAGCCATCGCCCAACGCGGCCTGCAGGCGGGCGATGTGCGGCACACCTGGGCGGATATTTCCCGTTCCCGCGCTGTTCTGGGCTATCAGCCCCGGGTCGGTCTGGAAGAGGGATTGCGCCGGGAATTCGCCTGGATTCAGGCGCTTTACGGCTGAGAGCGCCGCAGGCTGCCCAGGATGATTTGCAGGAGGGCGGGAAGACAGCCGGGCGGCTCTTGTTCGGGCGGCGGTGGCGGCGGGGAGGGCGGAGAGGGTGGTGGCGGCGTGGGCTCCGGCGCCGGCTCCGGCGCGCCGGAACGGGCCATCTTCCAGGCGGCGTAGGCGTCCACCCGGCCCGA
>JALSPL010000080.1 GCA_026985975.1 Anaerolineae bacterium
CGGTGGCCGCATGGCCATCGAAAAGGACGCGGCCCGCATCACCGCCGGCGTCATGGCCGGAAAGACCACCGGCGGCCCCATTGCCCTGCACATCCCCAACAAGGACTGGAAAAACTGGCGGGAGAAGGATATTCCGCCCATGACCACGCCCCGGCCCGGTCACGCCGACCTCACCGGCGCGGTCAAATACGGCTATCGGGAGCTGCGGCTGGCGCTGGAGCGGGCCAGCGCCCGCGAGACCGCGGCCCGGGTGGCTGTGGGCGCGGTGTGTAAGCAATACCTGGCCCAGTTTGGCATCCGGGTGCAGGGCTATGTCACCGCCATCGGCCCGGTGCAGGCGACCCTCCCCGACGACATGCCCTACGCCCGACGCTTCGAGCTGGCCGAGAGCAACGATCTGCGCTGCCCCGACCCCGACGCAGTGGCGGCCATGCGCGCCATCGTGGCCGAGACCATGCAGCGCAAGGACACCATCGGCGGCGTGCTCGAGATCATCGCCCTGGGCCTGCCCGCGGGCCTGGGCAGCCACGTGCACTGGGATCGCCGCCTTTCCGCCCGCATCATGGCCGCGGTAGGGTCCATCCACGCCATCAAGGGCGTCGAGATCGGCCCGGGCTTCGAGAATGCGGCCATGTTCGGCTCCGAAGTGCATGATGAGATTTTTCTGGACGACGAAGGCAATCTCATCCGCAAAACCAACCGCGCCGGGGGCCTGGAGGGCGGCATGACCACGGGCGAACCGCTGGTGGTGCGGGCGGCCATGAAGCCCATCAGCACCGTGCTCAATCCCCGCCGTTCGGTGGATCTGGCCACGGGCGAGCCTGCCGTGACCACCTACGAGCGTTCCGATTTCAATGCCGTACCCCGGGCCGTGGTGGTGGGCGAGGCCATGCTGGCCATCGTCCTGGCCGACGCCCTCATGGCCAAGCTGGGCGGCGATTCCCTGGCCGAGCAGTTGCCCCGCTTCGCTGCCCTGCGCCGGGCCCGGCTGGCGGATCTGCCCATGGAGGATCGGGCCTGGCGATTTGGGTTTGAGGAGTAGGACGTTGGGGATGTATTTTACGCATCCTCAACCTGGTTGCTGAAGAAGTGCATCCGCCGCCAGCGGGCGTTGGGATTGGTCATGGCGGCCAGTTCCGCCTTGGCTTGCGTCAGGGATTCGGGGTTGAGAAAGAGATCCACAGCGGTCATGGCTAAGGCCTGGGCGCCAATGCGCCAGGCCCGATCGCCTGCTTCGCCTCCCGCAGCCAGTGCAAACCGAGGCGTGTGAGCGCCTACATCTTCGGGAACCATGGCGATATAAGGATGGATGGCGGGGATGACATGGCTGACATTGCCCATATCGCTGGAACCGCGGCGTTCGTTGGCCGCAGGCCGGGCCACTGGCTGGCCCAGCAGGCGCAGATTGTCGGCAAATAGCTTCGCTATGGTGGGGTTGGGCAGGCGATGGGCGTAGTGGCGCAGGTGCTGAATCTTGACCGTGGCCCCGGCGGCCAGCGCTCCCGCCTTTGCACAACGTTTTACCTTCTCCACCACATCCAGCGACACATCCGAGGTGGCCGCGCGCACGCCGAATTCGGCCCGGGCGTAGGCGGGTACGATGTTGGACGCCTCGCCGCCGTGGGTGATGATGCCATGAATGCGCACATCGGGCGGCAGATGCTGGCGCAGGGCGTTGATGCAATTGAATGTCTGAATGCAAGCGTCCAGGGCGTTGATCCCCTGGTCGGGCGCGGCCGCGGCATGAGCGGCCTTGCCGAAGAATTCGAATACCATGGCATTGGAGGCGATGGAGCCTTTATCCACCATGTTTTTGTTGCCGGGGTGAATCATCATGGCGGCGTCGAGATCATCGAAAACCCCTCGTTCCACCATGATGGCTTTTCCCCCACCCTTCTCTTCGGCCGGCGTGCCGATGAGCTCGATGACGCCCGGCAGTTGTTCTCGCACGGACTGTAGTGCCAGAGCCGCGCCCAGGGCCGAAGTGGCGATGACATTGTGGCCGCAGGCGTGTCCCAGGCCCGGCAGCGCATCATATTCAGCCAAAATGGCGATGGCGGGATGTTCGGCCCCATTGATGCTGCGGGCGATGAAGGCCGTGTCCAGGCCCGCCACACCGCGCTGCACTTGAAATCCGTGGCGCTCGGCCGCATCGGCCAGCAGGGCCATAGATCGATGTTCTTGAAATGCCAGTTCCGGGTGATCGTGCAAGCTGTGGCTGATCTCGGAGAGTTCGTCGGCAATATCGCCGATGTAATTTTGCACTTGCTGCTTGAGCGAAACGGTCATGGTTATTTCACCTTGCGAGGGTCCAGTGCGTCGCGCAGGCCGTCGCCGATGTAGTTGATGCTGATGACGGTGAGAAAGATCATCAGGCCCGGGAAAAAGGCCATCCACCAGTTACCCTTGCGCATCTCATCTTGCGCCGCGTTGAGCATATTGCCCCAGGTGGGCGTGGGCGGCTGCACGCCAAATCCCAAAAAGCTGAGGCCCGATTCAGAGATGATGTTACGGGCCACCAGCAGGGTGGCGGCCACGATGATGGGCGTAGCCGTGTTGGGTAGGATGTGTTTGAAGATGATGCGGGAGTGAGACGCGCCAATGGTCCGGGCTGATTCGACGAATTCTTTTTCTTTCAGGCTCAGGAATTGCCCGCGCACCAGTCGGGCGACGCTTGTCCACGAAAGCAGTCCCAGGATGAGGATGATGCCGCCCATGTCGCCATTGGCCTTGAGAATGGGGATTTCCACCTGCCGCAACAAGATGGCCATGATAATGAGTAGAAAAATGCGCGGCAGCGAGAGAAAGAGATCGGTCAGCCGCATGAGGATTTCATCGGTTTTGCCGCCATAATAGCCTGCCATGGAGCCAATGAAAATGCCGATGAAAACGCCCAGCAGCGTTGCTCCCAGCCCGATGCTGAGCGAGATGCGGCCGCCGTAAAAGATGCGCGTCATCAGATCTCGTCCCAGGGTGTCGGTGCCCATAGGGTGCTGGATGCTGGGCGGCTCCCGGCGCTCGCGTAAGCTGCTGTCTGTGGGGCTGTAAGGACTGAAAACCGAGACAAAAATGGCGCCGAAAATCAGTAGCCCCAGGATAATGCTGCCCACCATGGCCATCTGATGATGTCTGAATTGTTGCCAGGCCATTCCCTTCAAAGAACGTTGTTTATGAGGGATTGCGTCGGAAACGGGTACGGGGATGTTTGTGGTTGCCATGTCAATCGTATCGGATGCGCGGGTCGAGATAGGCGTAGGAGAGATCGGCCAACAGGTTGAAGATGATGATCAAGACGGCGTTGATCATAACGATGCCCATGAGCAGGGGATAATCGCCGCGTTGGGCCGAGCGATAGAAAAGTCGTCCCATTCCGGGCCAGGAGAAGATGGTTTCGGTGAAAAGCGCACCGCCGAACAGGCCCGGCAAATCCAGGGCGATGATGGTGATGACCGGAGCCAGTGCATTTTTGAAGGCATGGCGCATCACTACCAGACGTTCCGGCAGGCCCTTGGAGCGGGCGGTGCGGATGTAATCCTGATAGATGACCTCCAGGGTTTGTCCGCGCATGTAGCGGGTGTAGGTTCCCATGCCGAACATGGCCAGCATGGTCACCGGCAGAATCATGTGCTGAAGGCGCTGCCACAGGGTGGGATCATCGACGCCGTAAGGGGCCATGCCGCCGCCGGGCAACAGTGGTTTGCAATCCGCACATTGGGTGAAATGCGACCAGGCAAAGCCGTGATTGGGGCTCACAGGATTGTTTAGCCACACGTTGAAAATGATGATCAGAATGAGTCCAAACCAGAAGATGGGGATGGCCTGCCCCACGAAGGCGAAGAAGGTCGCCACATGATCGAAGAGTGAGTATTGATGCAGGGCAGAATAGAGACCGATGGGGATGGCGATGAGTAATGTGATGCTGAATGCCACCACCATCAGTTGCAGCGTGTTGGGTAGGCGATGCCCGATCTCTTTCAGCACCGGCTGATGGGTGACGTTACTGTATCCCCAATCGCCTACGGCGATGCGTTGCGCCCATTTCCAATAGCGAACGTAAATGGGCTGATTCAGACCAAATTCTTCTTCCAGGCGCACGACATCCTCGGGCGTGAGGTTGGGATTTTCTTCGAACGCAGCCATGGGCCCGCCCGGCGCCAGGGAGATCAGAAAGAATACGATGATGCTGACAAGGATCAGCAGGGGGATGGCGTAAATGAGTCGCCGTAAGATGTAATGAGTCAACCGAGTCTCCTCGCAGGAAAGAATGTGAGAAAGAAACTCCCTGACCACGGTCTGCGGTCAGGGAGTGAGGGGCGTTTATTCTTTATCCCATTCCTCTACGTTCCACGACTGACGGCCCCAGGGATTGACTTTGAAACCCTTGATGTTGGAGCGGGTCAGGTCGATTTCGGAGCGATCATAGAGATAGAGATGCGGGATGTCGTTGGCGATCTCTTCACACGCGATCTGATACTGGGCCTTCCGTTCGTCCAGATTGGGCGTTGCGCCCGCCTTGTCCAGCGCCTCGCTGGCCCGATCATTGATCCAGCGTACATAATTGAAGCCCTTGCCGTTGTTGGCCTCGGTGGGAATGCTGTTTTTGTGGAAATAGCCGTATACGTGGCTTTGCGGGTCGATCTTGTCGCTGGTGGTGTACATGAGGATATCGAAGTTGCCGTGCTTGCGGAAAGCGCCGCTGGACCAGGAGCCAAAGAGTTCGGAACTGGGCACGTTTTCGATATAGAA
>JALSPL010000081.1 GCA_026985975.1 Anaerolineae bacterium
CCGTTCGGTTCCGGCTGATGCGGCCTGGGGACAGATTATCGCCGGGGCGGCGCACAACCGGCGAGCTGAGCTGTCATTGCGTTCGCTTTGCCGAACCGTGTCGGCTGAGTGTCCTCTGAAAGGCTATTACGTGAATTTCGCTCGACTTGTTGATTATGATGATGGCAACCGAAGGTTGATCTGGCGCGATCTGGCTCTGGATATCTGGGTTCCGGCAGCGGGCGAGCCCCTGGTGCTGGACGAGGAAGAATACCAGCAATTGAGACTGACGGAATCCGACCCGGAACTCGCTCGCGATATCGAGAAGGCCCGGCGCTCGTTGCTGCATCAGGCGCAGACGCATGCCGGCGTCTTTGCCGTCAATCCCGGGCGCCAGGAGTAATCGTACTGGAGTCTGGCGAAAATGAAATTGCGCCTGGATTCGTACGCATCATATCCAATGATCTGACGAAAATAGACCAAAGGACGAAGATTGACGAAAAAGAATCGTCACTTTTCGTCTACATTCGTCCCTTTTCGTCTCCCGGGAAGAGATTATCAGTAACAATCCGAGTGAAATTGCGTTCAAAGCAAAAAACGCCAGTGTCCAGTAATCGTATTCAAATTCATGTCCCTCCCACCTGATTCCTCCACTCCGCTCAAAAAAACGCTCCTGTCGATCGTCCTGGGGTTGACCGCGATGATCTTGTTGGCGATGGGGCTCTTGCTGGCGGGCTACGCCCGCATTGCCGCGACGCTGCCCCCGCCCAACGAATTGCGCGACCGGGCGAACACTTTCAAGACCACCACCATTTATGACCGGGACGGGAATTTGATCTATGAGGTTTTTCCCGCAGATTCGGGGCGTCGCACCATGGCGCCGCTGGCGGACATCAGTCCGACTATGATCAACGCCACGCTGGCAGTGGAGGACCCCAATTTCTATCAGCACCCTGGCGTCGATCCGGTGGGCGTGGCCCGCGCCCTGTATTACATCTTCCGGCGGGAAGCCACGCGGCCCGGGGGGAGCAGCCTGGTGCAGCAGTTGGTCAAGCTCACCTACTTATCCTCCGAAAAAAGCATGTCGCGCAAAATCAAGGAAGCGGTGCTTTCGCTGGAGATCAATCGGCGCTACACCAAAGATGAGATCCTGGAGATTTATCTCAATCATATTTTCTATGGAAATCTGGCGTATGGGGTGGAGGCGGCCGCCCAGACCTATTTCGGCAAACACGCCAGCGATCTGACCCTGGCCGAGGCGTCGCTGTTGGCGGGCATCCCTCAATATCCGGGCCAATATGATCCCTACACCCACTGGCAGGCCACCCGCAACCGCCAGGCCGATGTGCTGCGCCTGATGGTGGAGCACGGGTTTATCACCCCGCAGGAGGCCAGCCGGGCGTGGCGGGCCTATGACGGCAAGACGCCCGATGAGGCGTTGCATCGTCCTCTGGCCGATTTCCGCTATCCGCACTTCGTGCTCATGGTGCGGGAGGAGCTGGAAGCCACCTATGGACCGGAGGTGGTGGCCCGGGGCGGCCTGCGCGTGTTCACGACGTTGGATCCCTCATTGCAGGATGCGGCGGAGGCGGCCGTGGCGCAAGGGATAACCGCTTTGCGACAACGAAAAGCCCATGCCGGCAATGCCGCGCTGGTGGCGATGGATCCCGCCACGGGCGAGGTGCTGGCCCTGGTGGGATCAGCCGATTTCAACAACAAAAACATCGATGGCCAGGTGAATATGGCGGTGACGCCGCGTCAGGTGGGCAGCACCATCAAACCGCTGGATTATCTGGCCGCCTTCGAGATGCCCCAGGATTACTGGACGCCCGCCACCATCATCATGGATGAGCGCACCGCATTCCCCGACGGACCGGGACGTCCGCCCTATGTCCCTCGCAATTATGATGGCAAATTTCATGGTCCGGTCAGCGTGCGTGCGGCCCTGGCCAACAGTTATAACATCCCGGCAGTCAAAGCTTTGCAACATGCGGGCATCCCCGCATTGAGAGATCTGGCCCAACGTTTGGGTATCAGCACGCTCACCCGAGATGATTACGGTCTGGCGCTGGCGCTGGGCAGCGGCGAGATCAGCCTGCTGGAGATGGTTGCCGCCTATGCGGCTTTCGACAATGGCGGCTTGCGCCCGGAGCCGCACATTATCACCCGCGTGGAGACGCAAGATGGCGATCTTCTGTCCGATAACTCGCATCCTTACGCCGTCCAGGCCATTACGCCCGAACACGCCTTCCTCATCACCTCCATCCTCAGCGATTATCAGGCCCGCCTGCCCGCCTTCGGGCGAGCGGCCCGTTGGCTGGAATTGCCCGATCGCCCCGTGGCCGCCAAAACCGGCACCACCAACGATTGGCGCGATGGGTGGACCATCGGCTATACCCCCCAGCTTGCCGCTGGCGTCTGGGTGGGAAACGCCGATAACTCGCCCATGAACAAACTCGGCGGCGTCAGCACAGCGGCTCCTATCTGGAAGGCCTTCATGGTCAAGGCCCACGAATCACTGCCTGTTCGCAATTTCACGCCTCCGCCTGGCGTGGTGCAGCTAGAAATCTGTGCTGATACGGGAGAGCTGGCGGACGCTGCGTGTGAAAATCGACGACGGGAATATTTCAAGGCCGATCAGTTGCCAGCGGCGTCAGGCGACGCCACGCCCGCGCCCACCCCGGCGGGATGAGATAACGTCGTTTGCAAAAAAGCCCCTCTGCACATCTGCGGAGGGGCCTGGCGCGTTGGCTTTGATTGGCGATTAATGCAGAAATCCCAACGGATTGCGCTGAACGTTGCGGTAACGGATCTCGAAGTGAAGATGCGGGCCGGTGCTGTGTCCGGTGCTGCCCACGGAGCCAATGCGCACGCCCTGGGCCACCGAATCGCCCACGCGCACGAATATGGCGCTGAGATGAGCGTAGTAGGTGCGGTAGCCGTTGCCATGATCGATGATGATCAGATTACCGTAACCGCTGCGATCCCATCCGGCGTGCACCACATAGCCTGAATCGGAGGCGACGACCGGACTGCCCAACCAGGCACCGATATCAATGGCGCGGTGTCCGCTCCAGAAGCCTTGGGTGATATAACCGCTGGTTGGCCACACGAATGAGCCCACGCCTTTTTTGGCGTTCTTGGGAATCGGGCCGCGATAAACGCTGACGGTGCGCGCCACATAGGGTTTTTCACCGCCGGGGATGATGAGATGCTCGCCTGGGGTCAAAGCTGCATCGGCGCTATCCAGGTTGTTCCACTCGAAATTGACGATATCTTCGACTTTGACCTTATATTTCTTTGCGATCTTCGCCAGCGTATCACCCTTTTTGATGGTGTGATACACGCCATCAACCGGCAGAATAACCAGCTTGTCACCGATGCGGAGCATGTCAGGGTTTTGCTCCAGTTCGGGATTCGACCACATGATGGTCTCTGGTTTGATATTGAATTTTTCGGCAATGCCAAAAACCGTATCGCCCGCTTGCACTTCATAGGTGAGGATATCGGTGCGGGGACGATTGGGAATGGTGGTGAATGGCACAGCCGAACGCATCAATGGCCCGCTGGCCTTCATCGATGATCCGCCGTAGGCGGCCACGCGCGCGACGACCGCGGATGTGGGAGTGGGAGCCGCATCCGGCAGAATGGTCGTGTTGGTCATCCGCCAGTCGGGCGGTTGAATTTGCGTTAGCGCCAGGACGCCGATGATAACCAGAACCAGAACAATATGGGACGCCAGTCGCAGAGGTGAAATAGACTTCAAATCGAAGCCCGTGAATTCTGCTTGAAGCCGTTGCCGCAGAAGATGGAGATGCGCTATGGGTGAGACGCCTGCATCGCTGTCGGCTGAAGAGGAATTTTTTTGCATGATCAAAGTGCGAGAGTTTTTGTCGAGAAGGGCGAGTGAAGGGTGGCGATTCCCAAACAATTTCGACAAGTAACGCGCGGCGATTATAGCACGATCATCCGATCTTGCCCAAATAAGATGAAAGTTTTGTCATTCAGTGGCGGTGAGCGCGGCGGTTTCGGAGGATTGTTCGGGCACGCGGGGGAGAAAGATAGTGAACGTGGCCCCCTGGCCCGGCTCGCTTTCCACTTCGATATAACCGCCGTGCATTTCCACCACGCGTTGAGCGATGGCCAGACCCAGTCCAAAACCCTGGGTTTGGGTGGTGTAAAGAGGCTCGAAAATAAATTGGACTTCCTCGGGAGGAATGCCCGGGCCCGTGTCGCTGACGGAAAAGGCGACGCCATCAGGGCGCGGCATCAATTTGATGGTGATCTCGCCGCCATCCTGCACGGCTTGCATGGCATTGTGCAATAGATGATGAATCACCAGCCTCACCTTGTCCGGATCCGCCTGGATGGGAGGAAAGACTGGCGGCTGCTGGATAGAAAGCTTGATATTTTCAGGAATGTGCGTGTGCGCCAATTCCTGGGCAAGAATGTCGTCCAGGTTGACAGTCTTGATGTGCAATTCGTTGAGCGCTGCATATTCCTTGAGCCCCTCGGTCATCCGCAACGCCGCCTGCACCTGGCTGTGCAGTTGTTTGATGTTTTGGGGATTTTGCAGGATTTCATCCGGGGCGCTCAGGAGTCTTTCTATCTTTTCCAGTGGCCCGCGCAGTGATTTGCTGAGCTGTTCGGCGATTTGTCCCACCGTGCTCAGACGTTCGATGCGACGGGTCTGGTGCTGAACCTGGTAAAGCCGGTTGCGGTTTTGCTCCAGTTCCTGCAAGGTGTAAAGGAGGTGCGCGCGGG